>JAABQY010000184.1 GCA_011391225.1 Desulfobulbaceae bacterium
AACTCTAAAGGTCGGTCAAAAGCAAAGGGCAAATAAGAAGTGTTTACCAAGGTGTTGTCTTTGATTTCCGCTATCAGCAGAGTTCGTCCAGAGTCAAAGACCGGAGATATCCGATGTTCCCAGACGGTAATGGCGATGATCATATGCGTAGTTCCTGTGTTGATGTTACCAAAAGAACAGCAAATGACGGGCCAACCGCTGGAGTAATTGAATATATACAATAATATCATAATATTGGGAATGTTTTCTGTGAATTAAAAGAGGCAGAAAAAGCAAGGTGGTCGCATATTTGCGACTGATGCGACTGTATGGAGTCGCGTTACCGCGACTATTGGCGCGTTATCTTTCGGCCTTTGCGAACGTCGATGCCCGGGAGAGCGGTGTGTAATTTCTTCAGTTTGCAGAAGAGGGTGGTTTGTGTATGCCAAGCGCTTTTGCGGTCGCCAGGCGGGTTATAGCCATAGAATCTGAGGGTCTCAGTGTCACAGGAATGCGGTTGTGATGAGGAGTAGGAAAGTGGCTAAGCAGCTGGAAACGGCCGCTTTTCGTTGTGGTGTATTTGTGTGAGAGCTTAAAGACGGTCACTGTCGAAAATAAGTAACTGCCTCTCGTAACAAAAAAACCCCTTGGCAAGCGAGTTGCCAAGGGGTTTTTTGAATATTTGAGCTTGATTTTCTGTTACTTCTTCTTGATCATGTTCATTCGTTTTCCGGCGGTCTGCATTGCCGGGGGGCCGAGCCATGTCCCTGCCAGCAGCAGGTTATAGTATGCCCATTTGAAGAGGAGTTTGGAGATATGGTTCATTTCCGTATCCTTCAAGAGACCCAAGGGGCCTATGGAGGGGAACGGATAATCTCCGACTACCGGTTCGACGTCGTAGTTGAAGTCAATGATGTAGGCTTTCCCGAAGCCTGATTCGATGAATCAGAGTGCGTGCCCATCGGAGCGTGCGTGCTGGGCCTCCCCGTTGATGTAAGCCATAATGTTTTCTTCCAGGATATCCGCCTGGAAGTGTGCCACCGCGCCGGCCTTGGAGGTCGGGACGTTGGTGCCGTCGCCGAGAACCCATACATTGCTGCGATCTTTCGGCTGCAGGGTGTGTTTGTCGACCGGGATATAGCCCATCGGATCGGAGACACCGGAGTCAATCATAACCTGGGAACCAAAGTTTGGCGGGATGGAGACCAACATATCATAGTTGACCTCGGTACCATCATAGGAAGAAATCACCTTTCTCTCGCCATCTACACCGCCTAGGGCAAAGTTTGGAGTGATTTTAATATTTTTCTGCTGGCAGGCCGCAGCAAGAACCCCTGTGGCAACGGGTTTGGTGAACGCCCCGGTCAGAGGCGTGACAAACTCGATTTCCACCTTGTCCCTGATACCGCGCTCGTGGAAGTGCCAGTCGGCAAGAAAGGCGAATTCCAGAGGCGCTACCGGGCATTTGATCGGCATCTCGGCGATATTAATCACCAGTTTACCGCCTTGGAACTGGGCCAGGGCTTTTTTCAGATCGATACAATGGTCGTAGCGATAATAGCCGTAGACATTCTTGCCCCAGGTTTCCGCAAGACCTTCAACCTCCTCCGGTCGCACATCGCAGCCGGTGGACATGATGAGAATATCGTACTGGAATTTACCCTTTGTATTGGTGGTAACTTCCTGTCTGTCCCAGTCTACATTAACCAATTCAGAGATGACAAAATCGATTCCCGGCTTAATGAATTCTCTCTTGGTTTTTCGGATTTCTTTTTCTGTATTCATTCCGAAGGGAACAAAGAGGTATCCAGGCTGATAATCATGGATATTGTCTTTATCTATGATCGTAATATTCCATTCATTACGATCAAGATGTTTTCTCATTTTATTGGCCATCATAGTGCCGCCGCATCCGGCACCGAGGATGACAAGCTTTTTCATGGCGTATTCTCCCTCCTGTCTAATAGATTCTTACAACTTTGGTCTGAGAGATCATCTCTTAGATTGTGATACCCTTTTTAAATTACATTTATTTATTATCTCTATGGGCTTGCACTATGGAGCCCATTGCTTCCAACATCATAAATACAACGCCCAATGCGTCTTGAATTTTAGGATCATAGAGTTTTTTAAGCGCTCCGACCGGTCCGATTCGGTTTGGCTTGCTGAGATCAATGGAACGAATGACGCTACTCATGGCCTCTGCCTGCTCCGGGGAGAATTTGCAACCCTTCAGGGATTCCAGAGCTGATCCGCCAACCGTCATTATTCCGCTCATTTCGCTGAAAAAATCAATAATTTTCGGCAAGGTGAGTTTGGCAATGGGTTCAATCTCGTCTTTTAACTCCATGCCCGATTTGAGCAGGGTAATGGCGGTATTGAAGTGATGCATGTTGCCAAGGGTATTGCGGATCAGGGAGGCTATTTCTTCTACGTCATACTGGCCATCCATTTCTGAGAAGAGTTCAATGATCCTCGGCAGCAGAAGTTTGGCCATCGGTTCGATCTCGTCTTTTAACTCCATGCCTGCTTTGAACATGGTGATGGCGGTATTAAAATGCTGGACGTTGCTCAGGGTGTTTCGCAGCAGAGCGGCAATCTCATCGAGATCATATTGTCCCTCCATGTCCGCAAAAAGTTCGGTGATTCTGGGGAGAACCTGTTTGGCGACGGGTTCCATTTCGTTTTTGAGCTCCATGGCGCCCTTGACCGTGGAGAGGAGGGAATTCAAGGTCTCAACGTTGAGAACTAAATTCCTGACGAAATGCACGAGGTCTTCTCTTCGGTGTTCTTGGTCAAGCTCGGAGAGACAATCGGCAACCAGTGGGCCCGTTTGTTGGCTGATCGGCAGCATGTCTTTTCTCAGCTCCGCCACCATACCGGTTTTCAACGATTGAATCTCATTGGAAAGGGCATCCAGTTTTTGTAATATTAGGGCTTCATCCATTGCTTTAATTCTCTTTTTGATTAAATTGCCGTCGCAATTTCGTTTTCATGAAAAACAACTCTGCCATTATCGAAAAACCCTCAGCTGCTCCGCATAAGTCTGATACAGTGATACCATAAACCACGTTTACGCGGCGATAATCTCGAAAAACACCTTGATCATGCTACCACGTAGTAGAAAACATCGACAATTATATACTACCAAGTAATAGTAGTGTCCAGCTGAAAATATACAATGGGAGCCGCAAAATTTTGCAAGCAATGGTTTTGGGCAATGCCTTAGAGTGCTGCACAATTAAACGCACATTGCGACGGAGATCTTCATGGCAAACCAAGAACACCTGAAAATTCTCCGCAATGGCGGAGTCGATGCATGGAGGGACTTCGTCCAGGGACAAAAATATATGTTTAGAGCACAACTGGAAGGGGCGGACCTTTCGGCAATGGACCTGCAATGGGTCGATCTGCACGGCGGAAATCTCCAAGGTGCCGATCTGCAAGGAACTGATCTTGTTGGAGCAAACCTTGAAGGGGCAAACCTTAAAACGGCCAACCTGGCCCGCGCCAACCTCTTTGCAGGATACTGCATGAATGCCGATTTTCAGGGAGCAAATCTTATGGCAGCAAATCTGCGCCGGGCTGATCTTCGCGAAGCAAACCTCCATGAAGCCAATCTCTTTGATGCCGATCTTCGAGGGGCAAACCTGTGGGGTGCCAACCTCCAGGGAGCGAATTTTCGGAGAGCCAACCTGCAGAGAACCAACCTGCAGAGGGCTAATCTTGTGAATGCCAATCTTTGGGATGCCAACTTGCAGCGAGCCCTTCTCCTTGGCACTATTTTCTCGGGCACATTTTTCAGAAATACCAATTTTGCCAGTGCCGGTCTTGGTGGGACAATTTTTTCCGACTGTGATCTCAGCCAAGTGATCGGTTTGTCCGAAGTTATTCACCACGGCCCATCGACAATGGGGGTTGACACCATCTTTCAGTCGCGTGGAAACATTCCGGACCATTTCCTCCGTCAAGCTGGGGTGCCCAATAATCTCATCGAGGCCATCCCGACATTGCGTGGTAATCCTTCGGAGTATTATTCATGCTTCATCTCCTATTCTGCAAAAAACCAGAATTTTGCCGACCGTCTCAAGGAGGATCTGCAGAAGCAAGGCATCCGTTGCTGGCTCGCCAGTGAAAACATAAAAAGTGGCAGAAAAGTCAGGCATGAAATTGATAAAACGTTAAAAATGCAGGATATACTGCTTCTTATTTTGTCGGAGGCTGCTATTGACAGTTTCTGGGTGGAAAATGAAGTGGGGGCGGCATTCGAAAGAGAACGAGTGCGAAAAAGCTCTAGCAACGACACGCAGGTTTTATTTCCTGTTACCATTGATAATTGCATTTTCACAACCAAAAAAGCCTGGGGGAAAATGATACGTACCACGCGAAATATCAGTGATTTTCGGGCATGGCAAGAACCCGTGCTGTATAGAGTAGCCTTGGAGAGCTTTATAAAAGATCTGCAAAATAGTATGCAACAGGATTTTGAATTGGGGGACAAAAACACCAATCTCCAGATTTAGGGGCCGTTAAGAAATAACTCATGCTGTTATTTGATAACGGCCTGTCCAGGAATTTTAATTTCCCCCACCGGCTAGGGTGTCATCATAGAGCTTTTCAAAGGTGAGTTTGTGCTTGGACTCTTCTTGGGCTAACAACTTGAAAAGCTTGACAGACTCGTCATCTACCGAACCCATGACCAGCTGGGTATAGAGTTTGACGGCCATCTCTTCCCGTTTCATGGCCAGCACAAGAATATCCTGCATGACCATGCCTTCAGAATATTCCATTTCCACCAGGTAATCGCTGATCTTTAAATTAGGAACTTTTTTCAGCTCATAGGAGTTGATGGCGCTTTTGTTTTTTGAAATATTCGTCAGCAGCTTGACGTGTTTTGCTTCCTCCTGAGCCAGTTCGCGAAAGGTCAAGTGCAAGGCGTCGGCGGTTTGTTTTTTGCTGAGGTCGGTATAAAAGGCCACCGCCTCTTTTTCTCTTTCTATTGCAAAAACGAGTATTTCATCGATCGATTTAAAATTCATTAGGTACCTCCTGATGACGGGAATAGTAATGGGGTCAGCTCATACGGTTGCAGTTTCATCAACAGGTTTACGATCTCGCCGAAGTGGACCTTTGTATTCACCGAGGTTCACGGGGACCAGTCGACTGAGAACGGAGTCCCTCGGGACATTGCAGATCGATGCGACCTCTTTTGCTTCGAACCCTAAACAGAGGGCAAGAAGCTGATTGTAGTCGAAGACCGGTATCTTGTAGCGTTCCTCACCAACCCGTTTGTTCAAGGTGTTCTGAACGTTTTCCATATGCATCAGACAGGTGATGCAGGACACGGCGATAAAGTCGGTTTGGGTCTCAGCGAGGATCGCATCAAACTTTGATTGAGCGAATTCGATGGCCTGCTCGGGGGTGCTTTTCATGAATCCCCCAGCGCCGCCGCAACACTGCAGTTCACGGCTGTAACTGTTGACGTTCGCACCCAGGGCCTCAACTAACTGCCGCATGCCCTTCGGCGCCCGGGCGGACTCTTCAAAGCCTACGACCTCACTGGGATAAAGGGTGTGACAAGGATACTGCACCACGCCATTCATGCC
>JAABQY010000185.1 GCA_011391225.1 Desulfobulbaceae bacterium
GAAAGCCGTGCGGCCCTCGTTCGATTATATAACCCTGATCGCTATGGGTGCTGATAACTCCGCCGCTCCGTTGGCCCTTTTCGAGTATAGCCAAACGATGGCCGGGGTTGTGCAGTTTCAGTTTATGGGCGACGATCAGGCCGGAAAGGCCGCCACCGATAATAAGCGTCTGGTATGTATCGTTCATACTAAGCCTAGAATTTCTAAGGTCGTTTTCTTAAGTGCGGGCGGCTGGGCAGGAGAGTGAAACTCTTGACAGACATCCATCGATGCTTAACATTTTCGCCGACTTTCAGGAAAAAATCAATGGAAAGGGGCGAACAGCCCTCTTTCTCCCATACGTACATTGCAAGAGGTGAACCATGACAGGTAAGACAGCAACCTATGAATTCAAGGCAGAAACTCAAAAGCTTCTCGATATTGTAATCAATTCTCTCTATACCGAGCGAGATGTCTTTATTCGTGAGTTGATTTCCAATGCCGCCGATGCCCTGGAAAAACTCCGTCACGAGAGTATAACCAAAACCGATATTTTCGACGGCCACCTGCCGCTGGAAATTGCCATTGAACTCGATGATAAAAAGAACACCCTGACGATAACCGATACCGGCATCGGCATGACCGGTGAGGAGCTGGAACACAACCTCGGCACTATTGCCCATTCCGGTTCGAATACCTTTCTCGCCCAAATGGCTGAGGCGGCAAAAAAGGACATCAGCCTCATTGGTCAGTTTGGTGTTGGCTTCTATGCCGCCTTTATGGCCGGCAACGTGGTCAGGGTGCAAAGTCGGTCATGGGACAAGAGCGAAGGACACGAATGGCTGTCCGACGGTACAGGGTCCTTCACCATCACCGAAATGCCTGGTCTGCGCCGAGGCACCAAGATCATTGTCGAATTAAAAGATGATGCCAAGGATTATGTACAGAAATGGAAAATTGAGTCGATAATCAAGCAGTATTCGACCTTTGTCTCTTTTCCGATAAAGCTCGCCGGAGAGGTCGTCAATACCGTTCAAGCGCTCTGGACAAGAAATAAGAGTGATATCAAGGAAGAAGAGTACGGAGAATTTTATAAATTCATCGGCAGCGCCGCTTCTGAGCCGATGTACCGCCTGCACTTCTCAGCCGATGCCCCGCTTGCCATAAATGCCCTGCTCTTTGTCCCGGCCGAAAATTTCGAGATGTTCGGATTCGGCAAGACCGATCCCGGCGTCAATCTTTACTGCCAGCGCATCCTCATCGATCAGCATTCAAAAACCATCCTGCCTGAGTGGCTGCGGTTTTTGAAAGGGGTCGTCGACAGTGAGGACCTGCCTTTAAATATTTCCCGGCAGGCCCTTCAGGATAATGCCCTGGTGAGCAAACTGCGCAAGGTCATAACCAAAAGGTTTTTAAAACACCTTGAAGAAGAAGCAAAAAACGATAACGAAAAATATCTGAGATTTTGGACGACCTTCGGCATCTATTTGAAAGAAGGGGCGACATCAGATTATGAGTTCCAGAAAGAACTGGGTAAGTTGCTGCGTTTTGAATCCTCCAAATCGGAGGCCGGAAAACCTGTCGGACTCGCCGATTATGTCCTGCGTATGGGACCGGATCAGAAAGAGATCTATTATATAAATGGACCCTCACGAGTGGCCGTTGAGGCTGGGCCGTATGTCGAGATGTTTACGAAAAAGGATGTTGAAATCATCTATACCATGGAACCGATTGATGATTTTGTCCTCAGTCATCTTGGCGAATTTGACGGCAAGAAACTGGTTTCGGCCGACCGTGCCGACCTGTCCCTCACCAAAGACGAAGAAGAGACCAAGGCCGATGAGAGAGTCGGGGAAAGCGAGCGACTGGATAAAGACGCCCTTGCCAAGCTCACCGAATGGATGAAAAAGATCCTCGAAACGAGTGTCTCTGATGTCGTGGTTTCGAAACGGCTGGTTGATGCACCGGCGATGATTGTTAATCCGGATGGCTTTATGACCTCGTCGATGGAGCGGGTACTTGCCGCCAGCCGGAAGGACCACGGTATTCCCGGTATGGGTGAGTCGAAGAAAAAAATGGAGATCAATCCCAGTAATCCCTTGATCAAAAAGCTTGCCGCCCTCCATGACAGGGATGAAGATTTTGCTGCTGAGGTGGCAAGGCAAATCCACGATAACGCCATGATCCAGGCTGGATTGGTTGTCGATCCCCTGGCCATGGTAGAGAGAAATTATCGCATTCTGGGCCGTGTTGTCGAAGGCTGAGGGAGGACTTAATACAAGCGGCATGCCGGTCTCGACATGCCGCTTATCTCTGTTTTTTGCTGTGCTCGTCACGGAGTTATTCATTGAAAAGATGCAGTCCACAGGCTATACAGTTGTTGAACTTACTTATACCGCAAGGGCATAAGTTTCGTTTGAGCAGACAAGCTGCTCAACTCAGCTTTAACACCAGTCCGCTATTGGCAGTTCGCATATTGGAGATGTGTATGGCTTTAAGAATAAATTTCTTTCTCCTGTTCCTCCTCGCTCTCAGTACTCTTGGTGGTTGTTATACCAAGCCGGTCCGGCATCTTGGCTCGGATATCGCTCTGTTACAGGTCGGGAAATCGACCAGTGAGGATGTGATCGTCTTTCTTGGTGAGCCGGATGAACAGCAGGAGATTGACGGGGCTGTGCAAAAATGGCTGTATAAAGATAAGAATGTCAGCCTTCTTCAGAAGACGCCCCTGATCGGGAACAAATTAGGTTCACCGGAGTACAATCAGGTAGTGGTGACTTTTCAAAATGGTATTGTGTCTGCCTGCGACTATTCCTATTCCGACGAAGACGATATGGGTTGGGCTAAAGACTTTTCCTGGCAAGAGAAAAAGAAGTGATCGATCCGTATGAAACCGGCCGGATACGGATGGTTCAAGACCAGCTCCTGACCAGAGATATTCGTGATCCGCGCACTCTTGCGGCCATGGCTGAGGTACCCAGGCACTGGTTTGTTGACGATGCCATGCAGGGGCAGGCCTATGGCGATCATCCTTTGCCGATCGGCGGCGGACAGACCATCTCGCAACCGTATATCGTTGCCTATATGACCCAGGCCCTTGGCTTGCAAGGCCATGAAAAGGTGCTGGAAATCGGCACCGGCTCCGGCTATCAGGCGGCGATCCTCTCGAGATTATGCAGCCAGGTGTTCACCGTCGAACGTATCAATTCGTTGCTGGCCGGTGCCAGACGGATTTTTGACAAGCTTCGCTGTTTCAATATCAGATCAAAACTCGACGATGGTACCCTCGGCTGGGCGGAGTTCGGCCCTTATGACGCCATCATTGTTACTGCCGGTGGGCCTGAGATTCCCGCGCCGTTGATCGCTCAACTGGCCGATCCCGGCAGGCTGATCATCCCGGTCGGTGACCAACACGAGCAGGTGTTGCAACTCCTTGAAAAAAAAGACGGACAGGAACTCATTTCTTCTCTGGCTGGTGTGCGGTTCGTCGATCTCGTCGGGGAGCACGGGTGGAATAAGTGAACCTCTTTACCTTCCTATGCAATTACGGTGGCTCTTTAAACCGTGTCTTGTGTCTTCATGCCTGTATCTTTACCCGATAGTGCTTTATTTTTTCGTTTTGGTAAAAATTCCTTTCTGAGAATAATTTTTATCATCTTTTACTTGAGTTACCGACCTATTTTCTATAAGATATTTGATAAGAACAGGTTTCTAAGGTAGAGCCTAGCAACAGCCTGTCTTTGGCCAGGATCTGGTTTGCCGTCCGCTGATGAACGGCACGAAGTCAGATAATTCTTTTTTGTCACAGAGAAATATTGCCAAGAGGAGATCTGAGGTGGAAGAAATATTAAAAAAGCGACGAACGCTTCAGGAAACCATGAATTTCATGGCGGCACTGTCAGCCGGAATCGAACCGATTCTCGGGCGGGGGGCAAATAGTATGACCATGTCGGCGGGCCGCAATCTCGGACGTAAATTTTCCGCCTCGGCACGGCGAACCGATGACCTTCTTGAGGCTGTTGAGGAGGTGCGCAACATCCTTCTGTCGAATAGCTGTTTGTGGGGCTTTGAGCCATTTAAGCCGAAAGAGCAGGAGGAACTTATTACCAGAAACAGCAGGGGCGAACGACAAATGCTGCTGGTTTTTCGTGATTGCATGATTCGCCAGTCCCTTTTACGTTTCGGCCATCCCCAGCAGGGATCCCTGTGTAATATGATGTACGGTTTTTTTGCCGGAGCCCTGGAGACCATTATGGGCAAAAAAACCACCCTGGAAATTCGTCATGCCGGGGAGAATGCCTGCTTGAAGATGCTGACTGTGGCAGCTTAGGAGCCGTTAGGAAATAACAAAGAGGAAAACAATGAGCGGGGAAAAAATTCGCCTGAATACGGAATGGTTGTGTGACTGCGGCGGCTGTCATGTGGCTCTGGTCGATCTGCATGAGAAAATTTTGAATGTGCTGGAAGCGGTTGAGATTCTCAAATGTCCGGTGCTCACCGATGAAAAAGGCTATCCGGAGGCGGATATCGGTATTCTCACCGGATCGGTGCGTACTGAACATGATCGGCATGCGGCAATTGAGATGCGGAAAAAATGCCGGACGATCATTGCCTTTGGTACCTGCGCCGTTTACGGCGGCTTACATGGGGCCGGTCTCGCCCACACCCGCGAAGAGATAATGGATCATGTCTACCGGCACAGCCCGTCAACCCGAACCGATTTTATTCCCGGCAACTCCATTACCAGTCTTGAAAAAATGGTCACCCCGATTGATGAAGTCATTGACGTCGATCTGTACCTGCCGGGTTGTCCGCCCCATCCCCATTTTATTTTTGAGGGTCTCAGCGCCCTGATCGAGAACCGGGCGCCCAAGGCCGGCCAGGAAAGCGTTTGCGCCGGTTGCCGTCGGACGATGGTGAAAACCGAGACGGCGGTTATTAAAGAGAACACCGACGGAGTTGCCGATAATGCGACCTGCTTTTTGAGCCAGGGCTATATCTGTCAAGGGTCGGTTACCCTTGATCGCTGCCTGGCGCCTTGCCCCAACCACGGTATGCCGTGTAGCGGCTGCGCCGGTCCGACCATGCAGATCCTTACCGAACCGACGCGGGATATCCGTACCGAAATCGGCGTCCGGATGGCCCGGCTGACCAAGATTCCTTACGATACCGTCAAAGATCATCTGGAAAAATCAGCTAAAACCCACTACGCCTATGCCATGGCATCCAAGATGATCGGCAACAAACCCACATTTCTCATTCGCAAATGGATTGCTGAAGGGGAGGCACGATAATGTCAAAAACCATAAAAATCGATCCGGTTACAAGAATTGAGGGGCATGCCCGCATCCTCCTCGACTGTGATGAAAACGGCAAGATCGAAGAAGCATTTTTCTGCGTCAACGAATTGCGAGGCTTTGAGCGGATTCTCGTCGGCATGCAGGCTCACACCCTGCCGCAGGTGACAGCCCGTATCTGCGGGGTTTGCCCCACCGCGCACCATCTGGTGGCGGCCAAGGCCCTCGATAATGCCTGCGGCGTGACCATTCCTGATGCAGCCAGGCTGTTGCGTGAATATATGTATATGGGACA
>JAABQY010000186.1 GCA_011391225.1 Desulfobulbaceae bacterium
TGGAAATGGAGGTCATTCCACCAGGGACCCATATTAATACCTATGAGGCCTACAATATGATGATCAAAGTGAGGGATATGGCAGATATCATCCTCCCACTGCATGAACCCAAATTTGCAGGGATTGAAACTATCGGTTGATATCCTTTGGAGAAGGAAGGGTGGGTTTTTCTTCAATCCGCCTGATTCATTGACCACCGTCTATCCCCAGATACCGGTGACGAGAAATTACAAGGAACTGAAATCCATGCCAACCTCTCTGCATTAAACGCCTAGCAGGACATAGTTTTATTGCGTTTACGAAATTGCGAAGTTCGGAAAGAGGCACGGACAAATTTGGCGTATGGAAGCGGATCAACCGCCTCAAACAACCACTAAGCCGTTGTAAAAAATAACATGGCCAAAGGCATACCCGGAACGGCATAAGGCGCCGTAACGAAATGGCTTGAAGTGGTCATGTTATTTCGTAACGGCTCCTAAGGTGACTAAACAACGCATGAACAGACCACAGACCCACTCAACCCTCATTGGCTACATCCTCTGGATCTTCGGCTTTCTCGGTGCCCATCGCTTCTATTATGGTAAGCCGATCTCAGGAACCCTCTATTTTTTCACCCTGGGTTTGTTTTTCATCGGCTGGATCGTTGACCTCTTCCTCATACCGGGAATGGACCGGGACGCCGATATCCGCTTCAATGAAGGCGAAATCGATTATAGTATTGCCTGGCTGCTCCTCACCTTCCTTGGCCTTCTAGGCATTCACCGCATGTATATGGGGAAATGGTTGACCGGCCTTGTCTACCTCTGCACCGGCGGTCTGTTTCTGCTCGGATATATATACGATTTCTGGACCTTAAACGACCAGGTCAGCCTGATCAACGGTGCCCAGCGACGGACCTGAAACCAGCCACATCGGGGCGGCAACATAGGGATACCTCACATGCTAGAACAACTGGACAAACAAGAATTTGATCTATCGAATAGTTTACCAGAGATAAGCGAAAAAGAATTATCCTAGCTCCTCGCTCTTCTGCAGTCGGGAGTTGCCGGTGATTTCAATAATTAAAATTGGCATCTGCGTTGCCATATTATATATTCTCAGTTTTGAAGCCCCGGTACGGGTGGCTCTTCTCAGGAAAAGATTTTTTAGGACGTATTTAGAAAACAATGAGTTGTCACATATTAAAAAATGGAGCAATGCAATGTTCAATTATAAAAATATATTTGTGTGCATTCTACTTACTATCTCACTTGTATCAAATCCACCTGCTGTTTTGGCTGCAACAGGTGGAACATCGCCAAACAAGAACCCGAACAGTCCAGAGACCATGGCTGTTGATCTCATATTGTTGCGCCCCCTAGGCATGGTCGCAACAGTTGCTGGTATTGTGGTTTTCGTAGTTTCATTGCCGTTTTCAGCCTTAGGGGGTAATACCCAAGAAGCTTTGGACAGTTTGGTGATTACCCCGGCAGAATACACCTTCGTCAGACCTCTAGGTGATACCGAATAACAGATTCTCACAACTGCCGGCGCAGCCACCAATCTCCGCTCCTATCTGCTCGGGTTAATTTGAAGTCTTCTGCAGATAGGCAACCGCCAGATAATTGGAACACGCATCTGCGGGGAAATATCCCCTGTTAAAAGAAGAGTTTCAAAATCTCTTTCAGGTGGTATAACTCCCCTCTCGCCACGGTGGTTGCATGCATAGTGCTGCAAAATCACCTGCTCGGACCTTCTCACCTTAAGATTTGGCAACGAAAATGCTTGGAACCATCGCAAACACCTTAGCAATCATTGCTGGCAGTCTCCTCGGGCTTCTCTTCAGCAGGGGTATTGCCGATAATTATAAAGAGATCATTCTCAGCGGTGTCGGACTCTCCGTGGTTCTTGTTGGCATGAAGAGCGCCCTGGTTTCCGGTGATCTGTTGGTGGTAATTTTTTCGGTTGTTGTTGGGGCTTTGCTCGGCGAAACCTTGATGATCGAGAAAAGACTGCTGACTCTCGGAACCTTTATCGAAAGCAAGGTTGCGATAAAATCAAATGACAGAAAGTCCCTGGCCAGAGGATTTGTAACCGCCAGCCTGGTTTTTTGCGTCGGCTCCATGGCAATTATCGGCTCGCTTGAAAGTGGCCTGACTGGAAACCATCAGACCTTATTTGCCAAATCGGTGCTCGACGGGGTTACCTCAATCATCTTTGCCTCAACCTTAGGCTTGGGGGTGATGTTTTCGGCTCTTGCCGTACTTCTCTACCAGGGCATAATCACCCTCACCGCCGGCTTCATGAAAAACTTCCTGGTGCCGGAAACAATAGCCCAGATGACCTCGGTCGGTGGCTTGCTCATCATGGCTATCGGTTTCAATATGCTGAAGATAACAACAATTCGAGTCGGCAACCTCCTCCCCGCCATTTTTCTCCCCTTAATCTATTATACCCTGCGCCAATGGTTTTCCTGACCTCGATAAACTGAAAACCACGTCATCTTCCCCCCTTTTTTAGCCCTCTGCTAGTGGCTCAGAGCCGAGCCACGCCAAGAAAAATGGCGTGCAAGGCAACAATGACGACAATAAAGCCTGAGCGGGCGGTCTCATAACCAAGACCAGGAAAATGGTAATGCAGATGGCCGTGCGGACAGCTGGAAATGCAGTCGCCGCACAAAGAACAAGAGAGCCCCGCCTGATAGGCCTCTATGTCCAGGCCAGCAAGTGCGCCGTAGCGGCAGACACCGGTGCAGATGCCGCATTTGCAGCAACCCGCGCCTATACGGATGCGCCAGGGATTTATTTTACCAAAGATATTGGCAAGGAACCCCATGGGGCAATAAGTGGTGCAATGCGTCATGATCCCGGTCCGTCTCGACCAGACCAGCATGACAAAAATACCGACCACACCAAAGACGGCGGCAAGTGCGACCGCAAGACTGAGTGGCTGACCGCTTTTACCAAGCAGGAAGGCCACGCCGAAAACCGCAAGACATAGGAACCATCGCACCACCTTTGTCCACCCAGCCAAGGTCCCGGGGCGTTTCTTACTCATCGCCGCCCAGTTGTCCCAAGCGCCGATATAACAAAGATGGCTGCACCAGGCCGGGCCGACGAGTATCAAGGTCACCGCAAAAAGAATGATCATGAAAAACCCATCGCCGCGGTACAACGGCCCGGCAGCGATCAGAGCTGGAATGGGAAGATGCAGCTTGCCGGTCATCAAAAACCGCTCAAAACCTACAAGTCCCAATATGAGCTGGAGAAAAAACACCACCGAAAAAATTGCCCAGACCCTTCGCCGCCATTGTGGCGAATCTTCGGAACTGAGCATCTTTCCTGCAATCCAGGCGGCGTACCAGCCCAGCAGGATGACCACCAGCCAACCACCGCTCGGGAAAAAGCGGTCAAGCAGGATGATGTCAAGTGCTGTCTTTTGCTTGGCGATGGACAACCCGACTGTCGTAAGGAGAAAGGCCAAACCCGGCACCAGGCTGCCGGGCCGGGAATGACGCCAAGCCCTGTTGAAGTGCAGCAGGGCTGCAGCCAGACATACGGCATTAACGACACCAAGTATCGCCGCCAATCGCAACCATGGCAGGCCGAGGGCCATGCGCTGCTGCACGAGAGTAAAGGCAATATCTCCCCACAGCCAAGTTCCGAACCCGAGAAGACCGGCCAAAGCCCAATTCTTCCACTGCAGCGGCGCGACCGCCACAACCCCGGCCACAAGCCAAAAGATGGTGCCGCCGGGGCTGCCGACCCGAAAGGCATGCGCGGCAAGAAAGAGCAAACTTGGAATTGTCAGGATCGTTGTGACCATGGGTATATTCTGTTTGGTGAGGGTTTGACAATCTCAAAAGCCATGTGTCATCATAGAGACATAACTGCCATGATGCCATTGACCTGAGTCAAATCAAACAATTATTTGCCACATTCGATGCCCTGGTTCTAAAAGGATATCTCAACAGCTCCAGGCCACGGATAATCTCCCTATAATCTTTGATATTTCCTCCCCCTTGGTTATAGTAGAAAAAACAACCAATGCAGAGACAAGGATAACTTCCAAACCGGCAAAGGAGTCACCTCATGGGACGTAGCCCCATCGATCCGCCAGCCCCTATCGATCATCTCTCCATCCTCGATGAAAACGGCAAGCTTGACACTGGGCTTGAACCGGATATCACAGACGACATGCACCTGAAGACGTTCCGGGCAATGCTCCTTGGCCGCCGCTTTGATGAAAAGATGCTCGACCTGCAGCGCCAGGGCCGGATCGGCACCTTCCCGCCGATCAAGGGTCAGGAGGCAGCCCAGATTGGCAGTGTTGCGCTTCTGCGCGACAGCGACTGGCTGGTCCCCTCCTTTCGCGAGACGGCTGCGGAAATCATGCGCGGCCGCTCGCTGGAGAGCATCCTGCTCTACTATAACGGCTTTAACGAAGGTACCATTATCGCAAAAGGCCAAAGGGATTTGCCGATGTCGGTGCCGGTCGCCTCGCAGATTATCCACGCGGTGGGGCTCGGCTGGGCAATCAAATATCGGCGCAGCGACGAGGTGGTCATGGTCTTTTTCGGCGACGGCGCCACTTCGGAAGGCGATTTTCACGAGGCCCTCAACTGCGCCGCGGTGTATCAGACGCCAGTGATTTTTGTCTGTCAGAATAATCAGTGGGCCATTTCCATCCCTCTTGCCAAACAAACCCACTCGAAAACCCTGGCGCACAAGGCCGTGGCCTACGGTATGCCGGGCATCCAAGTGGACGGCAACGATGTTCTGGCGGTGCATGCGGCATCCGCCGAGGCAATCGTCAGGGCGAGAAGCGGCGGTGGCCCAACCTTGATTGAATGCGTAACCTACCGGATCATGATGCACACCACCTCCGATGATCCAAAAAAATATCGGAGCGAGGAAGAGGTCGAGCTTTGGCGAAAGAAGGAGCCGCTGATTCGCTACCGCAACTATCTCATGGGCAAGAATATCCTCTCGGAAGCACTCATTGCCAAGATTGAGGAGGAAATAAAAGAAGAAATCCGCGCCGCCGTCGACCGGGCGGAGACACAAATGAAAAGCCTCGGCGCTCCCCTCGATATGTTCAATCATCTCTATGCCGAACTGCCGCCCCATTTACAGGAACAAAGAGAAGAACTGACAAACGAACTGGCAAACAGCATCGGGGAGGCGCAGCATGGCTAAGATGACCATGGTCGAAGCACTCAACCTGGGGCTGCGTCAGGAAATGCAAAAAGACGATGCGGTGATCCTCCTCGGCCAGGACATCGGCCCGGACGGCGGGGTCTTCCGGGTAACCGATGGTCTCTTTGCTAAGTTCGGTGAGGAGCGGGTGGTTGATACGCCGCTTGCCGAATCGGCGATCATCGGCATGTCGATCGGCATGGCCGTGCGCGGCCTGCGACCGGTCTGCGAAATACAGTTCTCAGGCTTTGCTTACCAGGGCTTTCATCAACTGGAAAACCACGCCGCCCGCATGCGCTGGCGCAGCCAGGGCCGTCTCAGCGTGCCGATGGTCATGCGCGCACCTTACGGCGGCGGAGTGCGGG
>JAABQY010000187.1 GCA_011391225.1 Desulfobulbaceae bacterium
CTATATCGATCATCAGCAGGATGTCCTATGAAAAAACGGCTTCTTCTCATCGGCGGCGGCCATGCCCACATGGTGACACTTGCCAATATACATAACATTGTCGCCAAAGGTTTTGCGGTCACCGTCATTCAGCCGTCGGAATACCATTATTACAGCGGCATGGGGCCGGGCATGCTGGGCGGGACCTATCAGCCTGAGGAGATTCGCTTTGCCACCCGCCGGCAGGTGGAGGCCAAGGGTGGTAGCTTTATCCTCGGCAAGGCCTACAGGATCGACCCGCATAAACGCCTGGTGATCCTTGCAGAAACCGAGGAGGAGATCCCCTTTGATGTCCTGTCCTGCAACGCCGGTTCGTATGTGCCACGGAACACAATGAGCGGCGATTTTCCCAACGTTTTCACTCCAAAACCCATTGAGACGCTGCTGCTTGCCAAAAAAAAGATTCTCGACCTTGCTGAGGCCGGCCGGATAACCATCGCAGTCATCGGCAGTGGCCCGTCGGCAATTGAGATAGCCGGTAATATTCATCAGCTGTGTCGCCGGCGAGGTATTATTATGCCGGTGATTCAGCTTTTCGGCGGCAGGAATTTCATGTCCGGGCGGCCGCCTCGGGTTCGTCAGCTGGTGCGAAAGGTACTGCTTGGCAAAGGCATAGAGATCCTTGAGGTCGGCCATGTGCAGCGAATTGACAATGACCGGGTGTGTCTGGAAAATGGCAAGGAGTATCGAGCTGATATCATCTTTGCCGCGGTAGGAGTTAAACCGTCGCAGATCTTTGCCCGCTCCGGACTGCCGATTGGCCCGGATGGTGGATTGCAGGTCAATGAATACCTGCAATCCATCCGCTATTCCTATATCTTCGGTGGCGGAGACTGCATCCATTTTGCCGAGCAGCCTCTGGACAAGGTTGGTGTGTATGCAGTACGCCAGAATCCTGTGTTGTACCACAACCTGCTGGCCTGTCTTGAGGGGCGCCCTCTGGAAAAATTTTCACCCGGAGGCAGGTATCTCCTCATATATAATTTAGGTGATGGCGATGGGGTTCTCGGCAAATGGTCGTTTGCCTTTGCCGGACAACTGGCCTTTTCTATCAAAGATTGGATAGATCGCCGATTTATCAAAACATTTATTTCAAATTGAGGTATGACGATGAGCAATTGGGAGTGTGGGGTTTGCGGGTATATAGACAAGGAGGGGACGCCGCCGGATCTGTGCCCGGTCTGTGATGCCCCAAAGAAAATGTTCAAGGAAGTTGCGGGGCCGCGACCGGAAGGTGGCAGCGCAGCGACGACCGCCTCCGTAAGAAGATGGCGGTGCTCGGTTTGCGGCTACATCCATTCCGGCAATGAACCGCCGGAAAGTTGCCCGGTGTGTGCCGCCGCGAAAAACCAGTTTGTCGAGATCGACGCGGATGGCCAAAAAATCGGCGAGGCAAGCGGTGCGGTCATTGTCGGCGCAGACGTTGCAGCTAACGCAAAAACCGCCAAGGCGGGGAGATCTCTCTTTAACAAATTGGGCGATCTGGTCCTGAAACTCCACCTGCATCCGATCACCGTCCATTTCCCCAACGGCATCCTGCCGGCGGTTGTGGTCTTTCTGGCAATCGCCGTGTTCTTTCATATCGGGAGTCTGGAGTTGGCGGCGTATTATAACCTGATTTTTGTCCTGCTGATGTTGCCGGTTGTGCTGCTGACCGGTTTTATCGAATGGCAAAAACGTTATAAGGGCATCAAGTCGATGATTTTTATAACCAAGATCCTCTGCAGCCTGGTGGTCCTTGCGGCAACAAATATCCTGGTCTTCTGGCGGGTTATCGACCCTGGCGTGTTGGCGTTAGAGTCGCCGTATCGGTATATCTATCTGGGTATTGCCGCCGGTATGCTGGCGGCCGCCGGTATTGCCGGTCATCTTGGCGGCAAGCTGGTCTTTGGGTCGCGGGGCTGATTTCAATTTTCATGGGCGTGGCATCGGTTATGGCCGAGGCTACGCTCCTCCTCTGCAGAAACCGAGACCCGATCTGATGGTTTTCACAATCAGATTTTGATTACACCTTAGTTACTTGGAAGACGTGGCAATCTTAACATAAGGCTGACCAGCCGCCCAGCTTTTCCGGGCGGTCTGGTCGAGCCGCTAGTTGGACGTTGCGACCTTTCCATTTATCCATAGCTCAGATTCGCTAAGATCGACGTTGTTATTCCAAACGACTCCGTAACCCGTTTGATCTACGTGGACGTTTTTAAAAAATGCTTCGTCTTTAAGGGGATAAAAAGAGGATTCGTTGAGAAGAGGGGCGCAGTCATAAACTCTCGTGTCCCCTGTGATGAATGTAACGAAAAGCTGTTTTCCTGAAAGCGGCGTCACTGATTTTACTTTTGGGTAAGTTGCCATGGCAATATCACTCCAATCCAGGAAGTTGTTTAAACTGCTGAGTCTTCCACATTTCCAGTAGCTCGGATTGATAGCTTTGTGTCCAATCTCGAACCATACGATCAGCTCTGGATGGTAATTATCCTTCGATAATTTCGCCGCTTTGAATGTCATATACTCCGTTGAACTCCCCATATATGGCGTGAAAATGGGGAACGCCATGCTCTTTGAAATACATTTTGATCAGAATCCCATAAAACCTCGCAATTATAGGCATAATCAACTCTCCTTTCTTGTGATGTTGTTTTGCGTTGCGGTGGTGAATCCAAGTTTATTTTTTACCTATACAAAGGATCCTTACAGTTGTTGCTTGGGTTGAAGACAGGGAGCACTCGCTCTTTCCCCCAAATTTTGTCACCAGCACGTTTAGGATTGTCTTTGAAGAACTGATTTCGTTCCATAAAATACCTGTCTATAGCCGCTTTACAGTCTTCCGCCGAAGCATAATCACTATCACGGTAAATTTATGCTACCCCTGGACCGTAGCGACACTGTGATTATTCCCAGGTATTTTCAAATAATCTAAAACCAAGCGAGGAGAAAAACTGAGTTGCCTCATTTTTTGAGCTACATTATATACGCCTTTGCTTTTGAGGAGGCCGATGGCAAATCTACGTAGTCGTGTGATATTTTCCGGACCGTAGCCTTTTGAGATTCTACAACGATCCTCATCGAAATTCCAGTCAAGGATGTAGTGGCAGCTGTTTTCAATGCTCCAGTGCTGACGGTTGTCTCTGAGGATCTGTTCGGCGGTTGCCAACTGCGGAGTTTTGCTGGTAATTCCGTACGCGACAACTCATGAATTTTCCCTATTTTTACGGTATGTTATTCGTATAATTTTGAAAGCTTGGGCGACATGGGGAAATTTCAGATATGTATTGAGTTCCGTGGTTACCCAGATTTTTCTGGTTTCATTTCGGCCATGGTTGGGCGTATCCTTGGTTGTGTAGTCAGGATCCCAGCAAACATTTTCGAAAAATGAGGCGACTTCTTTGAGGAGTTTCTTTTGGTTGCCCCTGGCCTGGGAAAAATGGTTATGTTCATCGATAGCTGCATTATTGAATATCGTAAACTCTGGAACCCCGATTACTTGAGCTTTACCAACAGGATAAACCTATGTCTGGAAGTAGAGATGCAAAACCGCCGGTACTTGAAACATCTGGCGGTGGGGGCAGAAAGAGCTCTATCGGCAATCGGGTAGGCGTCCTTTTGGCCTTATTTGTCACGGGCTACGCTACCTTTATCAATCTCTATGTTACTCAACCTTTGCTTCCTCAGTTCCGAGATATTTTTCACGCCTCCGAACTCATGGTGAGCTTGACGGTCAGTGCTCCGGTGCTGGCGGTGGCCTTGGCGGCACCGCTTGTTGGTCTGCTGGCCGATGCTCTGGGAAGAAAGCGGGTGATCATTGTCGCCATGCTGGGCTTGTCTTTGCCGACGATACTAGCAGCAACAGCGGCTAATTTGGACCAGCTCATCGTCTGGCGTTTTTTGCAGGGACTTTTTATCCCAGGTATTATCGCCGTAGCCATGGCATATATCAGTGAAGAATCGCCCCGTCAAGCGGTCGGCTCCACCATGGCAACTTACGTAACAGGCACGGTTGTTGGCGGATTTTCAGGTCGATTCATTGCCGGTCTCTGCGCGACCCATTACAACTGGCGTGTCGCCTTTGTCTGTATCGGTGTTATCTCACTTGCCGGTTGTCTCACCACGCTGTGGTTTCTTCCACGTTCAACAAAATTTATTCGACAGACCAGCGCCACGGCATCCCTCGCCTCCCTGCACATGCATCTGAAAAACCCCCATCTCCTCGCCACCTATGCCATAGGGTTTAACGTCCTTTTCTGCCAGGTCGGATCATTCACCTATATCAATTTCTATCTCGCGGATAAACCATTTTCTCTTGGACCAGCTGCTCTTGGAACGATTTTCACTGTGTATCTTATCGGTGCAGTGATAACACCTGCTGCAGGAATGCTCCTTGACCGCATCGGCTATCGCCGTACATTGAATATTGCTGTTGGAATAATCATCGCCGGTATGGTTCTGACCTTAATTCGGTCGTTGCCTGTTATCATACTCGGATTGACTCTAGCATCGACCGGTGTCTTTGCCTGCCAGGCAGCAGCGTCAAGTTATGTGGGCAAAGCTGCCGGCAAGGCTCGTTCTTCAGCAGCAGGTCTCTACGTTGCCCTCTATTATTTGGGCGGGAGCTTCGGGTCAATCATCCCCGGTTTTTTCTGGGAGAAAGGCGGGTGGTTTGGGTGCGTGGCACTCATCCTTTGTATGCAGGGAATCATTCTTTTTCTCTCCAATATATTATGGAAAGACTGAGGGTAGGAAGGTGCACTGTGAGCGGATCCTGCCCATTTTATTGATAGAGATCTTCAATAACTTCTTTCTTGTGTTGTTGCATCTTACATTTGATTTATCAACACTTGAAGTGGCAATATTAATCGCTTAATGGGGTTAGCAACTTTAGATTCTTCCTGATAGGTTCGAATCGCTGTATCAAGCAATATCTGCTCTAAAGGACTGGTAAAAAACTGTTCCATTTTTAATCGTATCCTTTGGACAATACCTTAGAATCAGACATTGAAAGCTGGACAGACCTTTTGGCTGTCAGAAATGACCAAAACTCAAAACCACAACCTGTCATATTGGACCTCAATTTTTGCACCTTCTTCCTACCAAGCCTTTCCATACCCCGAGCAAGCTACAGCGGCAGAAAGGGGGTGAGATCTTTTTCGTAACGATTTTTTACCTTGAAACCCTTGCTGTTCAAGGCAGTCGTGGCCTTGCCGCCATCCTGGTTGGCTACCCTCAGCACCATCTCGGTAATTCCCGGATATCGATTCTCCGGCCAGCAGAAAATACTTTGGATATTGATGCCTTGATCTTTTAAGGTATCGGCCACTTCTGCCAATTTGCCGATGCTGTCGCGCACAAAAATACTGAGGCGCACGCTCTCGTCACTGATGCCTATAGCCTGCAGCAGCACCGCCATGACATCGGTGCTGGTGATGATCCCGGCCAGTTCGTCGCCTTCCATGACCGGCAGGGCGCTG
>JAABQY010000188.1 GCA_011391225.1 Desulfobulbaceae bacterium
GAGCCGAAAAAGGCCCACAGATATGCCCCTACGGCATAAAAGGCGACGTAGCCGAGATCAAGCAGCCCGGCAAAGCCGACGACGATATTGAGGCCGAGAGCCAGTGCGGCAAAGACGCTGATCTGGAAAATGACCTCGAGATAAAAGATATTCCGCACGCCGACAACGGGAATGACGATGAGCGCCATGACCGCTGCGACAATCAGCTTAAAACGGACATCGGCTCGGAAAAAATACAGCGACAAAAACGAGGTGATAAGAACCAGAAATGCCAGATTCGAGCGTGGCTGGGTATATACCAAATAGGTGCCGGCAAGCATGTGGGCAAGGATTAAGACATAAGCCAATGGCCCCTGGTTTATTTTATCGAACAATGCTTTTAAATACGATGAAACCATGACAATCTCCTATGCTTTCTGACCGACATTTTTACCCATCAGCCCTTGTGGTCTGAAAATGAGGACAAGGATGAGGATACTGAAGGCGAAGATATCCTTGTATTCTGAACCTGCCGCACCCGAGGTGAACACCCCCATGTAAGAGCCGGCAAAGGTTTCCAGCAGGCCAAGTATAATGCCCCCGAGGAGAGCCCCGGTCATATTGCCGATGCCGCCGAGAACCGCCGCAGTGAATGCCTTCAGCCCGGGAAAAAAGCCGATAAAAGGATCAATCCTGGTGAATTTCAGGGCGTAAAGCACACCGGCCGCGCCACCCAGGAGTCCGCCGACGAGAAAGGTCAGAGAGATGATGCGGTTGACGTTGATCCCCATAAGGCTTGCGGTCGGCATGTCCTGAGCAACCGCGCGAATCGCCTTGCCGACCCGGGTGGCGTTCACCAGATAGTTGAGGCCGACCAGCATCAACACAGCGACGACAATAACAATAATTGATTTGATGGAAATCCCCAGCGTGAGTTTTGAGGCGCCCAAAACCAATTTACCAAATATTATCCGATCATCAAAGTTGCCAAAGGTCGGCATGATGCGATTGAACTGGCCGGTGGTCAAGCCTTCAACCAGACGAATAACGTCTTGGAGCAGGAAGGAGACACCGATGGCCGAGATCAACGGCACAAGTCGGGATGCCCCGCGCAGGGGACGATAAGCGATTCGTTCGACCGCTACAGCCAGGCCGCCGGCGGCGAGCATGCCGAGAAGAATTGCCAAAAGCAGATAGGCATACGCCATAAACAGCGATGCACCGGCCAGCACACCTGCCGACTGGAGAAAGATGAGCAGCTCCACTCCGACAAAGGCACCAACCGCAAATATTTCACTATGGGCGAAGTTAATGAACTGGAGAACCCCGTACACCATGGTATAGCCAAGAGCGATGGCAGCGTACACAAAGCCAATGGTCAACCCGTCGATAACCACCTGGGGCAGGTTGGACAAGGTATAGTTGAACACAGTGACATTCAGCTTGTCCATGAGATGCACACCGACTGCCGTCTGGTCGAGAACCAGGGCGAGTGCCACAACAATGGCGGACATGACCGCCGCACTGCCGACGGAAAATTTCAGCAACTGGCCGATTGGTCGCACTAATTCGTATACATTGATATATCTCAGGAATCGTTTCATACAGGCTCCCCGGAGTTGATAAAGAACCGGCCCTTTAAAGAGCAAAGGGCCGGGGCAAAGAACGAGGAAGTCTTATTTGGGCGGTGCAATCTCAAGAGTCTTAACTATTGGATTGTTGGACCATGCGGCAGGATCAGCAGATTTGACCTGCTGAATAAAATACAGTGATTTCTCGGGATCACCAATAGCATTAAAAGTATAGGTGCCGGTAATTCCTTTGAAGGCCTTCAGATCACGAACGGCCTTGGTTACAGCAGCTCGGGTCGGAACTTCATTTTTGTTGGCAACCGCAGCATTCTCAACAGCCTTCAGAACGATAGCCATGGAATCATAGCTCTGGGCGGCAAATGGCTGCGGTGCAGCCTTGTATTTGGCAGTGAAATCGGTAATGAACTTAGCGGTTCCGGGGTATACGGATGCCGGACCGGCTACAGTGGAATAGTAGGTTCCGCCGCCGGCGAGGAGGGTTTTATCGCCGATTTTTGCAGCATCAGCAGAGTCAAAACCGTCATCACTCATGAAGGTACCCTCATAGCCTTTCTGTCGAGCCTGTTTAAACATAAGGGCGGCCTGGGCAGCCATACCGCCGAAGTAAACCATGTCAGGATTACCGGCGATGACCGGGGACAACAGGGCGTCAAAATTGGCCTTTTCTTCAGTTCCTTCAAAACCCAAAAGTTTGATCTTGTTCTCTTCAGCTCTTTTCTTGAAGAACTCAGCAATTCCTTGGCCGTAAGCGGACTTGTCATGAACGACAAAGGCGGTCTTCACACCTTTTGCGGCAGCAAAGTCGGCACCGACAACACCCTGCACGTCATCACGTCCAACGATACGGTTAACTTCCATATAACCACGAGTGGTTACCTTGGGGTTGGTGTTCGCCGGAGAAACGTTGACGAGGCCGGAGGTGTGATACACTTCCGAAGAAGGGATCTGTACGCCGGAGTTATAATGGCCGACTATACCAAGAATTGCCGGGTCGGAAACGATTTGTTTGGCATTGGCTACGCCGTTATCGGGATTGGCCTGATCGTCAAAGGGTGCCAACGTGACCTTAAAACCTAAAGCGGTCAACGGTCCGGCCAACTGCTCAAGGGCCATTTCGGCACCACGCTTGATGTCCACGCCGGTAAGAGACTGGTCACCAGACAAAGGTGACTGGGTGGCAATTTTGATGGCTTTGTCGGCTGCTCCCGCAGAACCGATCAGGGCAAGTGTCATGCCTGCGGCAACCATCATTGAGAATACGGAAATCCTTCGCTTCGACATACTTTTCTCCTCCAGTTAAAACAGCTTTTTTGTTCGGTTGACCATGCCATGTGGAAGGGAAATTTATTTATTTTAACCCTGCCACTGCTGACATTGGTATCCTCAACGACCCTGTGTTCTGGTCACATTCGGGGAGGGAAAATCAGTATACTGAAATTGAATACATCTCAAGCATGCATCAATTTCCCTCCTTTACTCAAGCGACTTCATGCTAGCTGATTGGTTCGGCTGACGCAACAAATTTTGTGGTTTTCGGCACTAAAGCATTATTTTTTCGCCCCGATTATCACCGAAGAATCATTTGGCGTGGCACATTTTCGTTGACTGACATGTCCGAGCCCGGCTCGATGCAACATGGCAAAGATCTCGGCCCGTGAATAACAGCGGCCACCGTCGGTGCCGACGAGCATGTTCAGAGAAAAGAGGGCGGCAAATTCCGGCCCGTCCTTGGTGTCGTCGAGGACGAAATCATGGATGAGGAGCATACCCCCGGGAGCAAGAGCGGCCACCGTCTTGTCAATACACTCTTGACACTGCTCCGGGGAATTGCTGTGCAGGATATGTGACAACCAGGCTACGTCATACGGCCCACCGCTTATCGCATCGATATTGAAATCCCCACCGATAAAGCTAATGCGCTCAGTTAGCCCGAAACTGGCAACGGCCTGCCTGGCAAAGGGTTCAGTCGTCGGCCGATCGAGGATGATCGCTTCAAGTCCTGGATTAGCGAGACAAAAATGGATGGCATAGGTGCCGGGACCACCTCCCAGATCAAGCAGCCTTTTTCGGCCGGTCAGATCGAACTGCGACACCAGCTTCGGGGCAATGCTCATGGCCAGATTCAACATGCCGAGGAGAAAGCTTTCCCTCTCAATTTCCGCACCGTAGGGGCGCCGTGCAACCTTTTCTCCGGTCATTACCGCGGTGTCGAGCTGCGCCCAACCATCTAAGATATGGTGATGGTGGAGAATAATATGTCCCATATAGCCAGGCAAACCGATGATCAGATGTTTTCCGGCAAACTCGGAATTTTTATATAAACCGTCTATCTTCACAAGCAGGTGCATCGCCGCCAGGGCGTCAAGCAGCAGACCGGTGGCCCGAACCTCGCTGCCGAGCGCTGAAGCCACCTCAAGGGCATCTTTTTGGCTGCTCCCGAGGAGGGCAGAAAAGATCTTCAACCGAACTCCGGCCTGGAGGGCACAGCCTCGCCAGTATGCGCCGGAGATGCCGAGCATCATGCCAATATTCCATTCTGTGGTCATAGCAGGTTCCTTTTTACCGGTAATATTCTGAAATCCGATACCTTTTTAAACAGAAAGTATAGATGTTGTAATCGCCGGGCGCTGGGTAATGATCTTCAATATTGACAAATTTCCACACGCAACCGGCATGCGAAGCGGATATAACAATTATCTTGCCTTTTAATGCAAAGGGAAGCAGTATTATCGCATATTTTTCGCATTGTAGCCGATTTTCAAACAACACTCACCCACAACTATGACGCAATCGTTCCATTCGGTAAGTGATCAGGAACTTAAACGGGTCATTGCCGATTTTCTTGACATGGGGCATGTCGAAAACATCGTCGCCATGTTCCGCCGCGAGCCGAGGTACTATGAATGGACCGGTGACATTCTCCGCGACGAACGCTTCTCTGTTCGCCTCGGCATCTCCGTACTTTTTGAGGAACTTCAGAATATTCAACCGGAGAAGCTTGCTCTCGCCATCCCTTCCCTCGTCGAATTGCTGATGGCCGACGAACCGCTGCTGCGTGGTGAGGCCATCTCGCTTTTAGGGATTATCGGCAATGAAAAAGCCCTGGCCCTTGTCCGCCGCCAGCAAGACGACCCAGACAGCCAAGTGCGGGAAATGGTCCAGCTGGTTCTAGAGGTACAGGCATGACAAAAAAAGGTTTAGCACGTCCCTCGCTGCCTTATCGTATGCCCTGGTGGGCAAGCATCCTGATGGCGATAGTATTTTATTGCGCTTTGAAATATGGCATTCCACGCCTGTATCTGACCCATCCCGCCCTGCAGCAACTGGCGCAAGCCGCGCCAACCTTTGCCCCAATCCTGGCAATTCCATGGCTCTTGTTGGCGGCCAAACAATTATATGACACGGATGCACCGAAGAACAATGCCGGCGAAGACAACAAACACCAAGAACCCCCGGTGGAGTAACCCAGAAAGCCAGGCCCTGAATAGACGAAGGGGCCGTTACGAAATAGCCATACATTTCCCACCATTTCGTTACGGCAACGAGAAACGTGCACCTGTTTCTTTCTCGCTTGGGGGGCGAAATCGTATCAACCTCTTTCCCTTTTGTTGAAAATTCGCTACAATCTAGGATCTTCACTGCCAAGAACCATCCATCCTTCAGCGGATCAAACGATGCTTGATACGATCGACAAAAAAATTCTCACCCTCTTGCAGCAGGACGGCCGGATAACCAACGCCAAACTGGCGCAAAAGGTCGGCCTGTCGCCACCCGCCG
>JAABQY010000189.1 GCA_011391225.1 Desulfobulbaceae bacterium
ACGGCTTCTCTGGTACCTGCTTGGTTTGTCAATAATCTAACCCCGGAAAACGGGATAAGCACCTTCACGAAATTCGTTAAAAACACAAGAAACGAATTTCTAAGGCCCTAAAAAAGGAGCAATACATATGACTGCAACTATCACTGCAACAGAACTGAAAACTTCATTGGCACAAAAAAACCACATCCAGGTCATTGATGTGCGAAGAAAGGCCGATTTCGAAAAATCGCCGGAAACAATTGCCGGGGCCGTTTGGCAAGATCCAGAGAACGTTGCAGAATGGAGCAAGACTCTGCCAAAGGGCCAGGATCTGGTAGTCTATTGCGTAAGAGGCGGCTCGGTGAGCCAAGGTGTTGCAACCGCTTTAAAAGAAAACCATCCGACGGTTCGATTTCTCGATGGGGGTATTGTACTGATCTTCAGGGTCTTTCACATAAAAATCAGCGTAGCAACAATATATGAAAAGCGTTATACGCAATTCACAGGTAATGTTTAGTACGACATCCTTTACGGTATCAGCAGGATGGTTATCAATAAAGTCCATTTGTAGTCCTGGACTACTTGGTGCATTGACGGATATTCTGAACGGCGTCAGCCAAGGATCGAACTGCAAAGGGTCAAGGAACGGCTTGAAAGTATCCTCCACGCCATGAATGAGGCCATAGTCTCAATATCACCAAATGGCTATAAGAGAGCATCACACAACTCGAAGGAAAAATATACGGCCCCACCATCAACCCAGGCAACAAGAAAAGGCAAAGAGACAATGACAACCTACGTCGATTATAATTATTTCAAGGAACTGGCCCTGGCCATTCCCTCCGATATTTGTCGCAACGAGCGTTGCAGCTTCGACCCAGTCGGCAAGAGCTATGCTCTGGAAATTTGGGGTGACGAGTATATCATCGATTTGATGCAGAACAAAATTGAACGAAGCAGCAAGGCCATTCCGCCACCTCATGCATATTTTTACCTCTTCGTCATCTATTACTTGCTCCTGCGGCAGGATATAAAGCTGCGTGGGGAATGGATCTCCGAAAAGGATCTGCCGGGCGGTGCCACATTTTTCCGGGGCCCGCATCTCCTGCCGACAAGCCTTATCAGTGACAGATTCGCCAATCACCTGCAAGGCTTTTGCGACTGCTGCAAAAACCTCGGCGGAACACCGCTCGCACTGGCCGACGCTGCCTTTTCCTTTATAATAACAAAAGATATTAATGTGGCGGTATTGTATTGGGCCGGTGATGAGGATTTCCCTGCCGAGGCAAAAATTCTCTATGATAGATCCATTACCGAGTTTCTGCCGTTGGATATTGTCTTTGCTCTGGCGTTTGAGGTATGTACTCGTCTCGGGGCTTGCGAACATCGATAAACGGCATCTGCCAAACACCAGACCGCTTGTTCAATAACTACGCTGAGCCGCAGCCACAATCGCACGAACCGCCGCAGCCGCCATGGCCGGCAGACCTGGCCAGAGCCTGAACTACTTCCCGATTGTCGGCATCAACCACCGCCATCACAGTCATGTCCAAAAAGAGTGTCAGCGGGAATAGGTGCAGGCCAAGGAGTTGACGAATGGGTCCCAGAAAACGGCCAAAGAATGCCGGCGCTTCACCTGCTGCAACGGTCAATACCACTCTCTCTCCCGGGGATTTATCACTAAAGGCCACCTCAAAAGGTTCCAGGCCCTCAGGACCAATGCCAAAGAGAAACTCAAAAATTACCGCAGATGGGGTGAAGCTGTGTTTTCCCGGTTCACTGCCTGCCAAAACGGCAAGCTTTACCTTTTTTAAAGGTTGTATGTTTGTAGTCAAGGGATCCTCCCAATTATTAAGCAAAGGTACTAGGCAACGCATCGCATTTTCCGTTATAAGCTCAAAAGCATGGTAATGCAGACCAGGCTCAAAGCAATATCTCTACGGAAATAGAAAACTCTTTTCGGAGCCAGAACAATATCAATGTATTTTGCTTTGTATGTTCTTTTGCCACTTCTCAAAGCCAACATATTCTGATAGATTTTGTTGCAGTTTCTAAGATTTCCTGGAACAGTCTCTAGGCGAATCAAGACAAGCATGTCACTTTCGCACATAAGGAGAAAAAATGAAAGACAAGGGAGAAAAAACGATTGTCCCCGCCACTGAAACAAAAGAGCCAACCCGTATTTGGGGTGGTTTTATCATCGATATCCTGAAAAAACTGCTTGAATTCAATCAAATGGGATCAGGAGTAAAAAAGAAATTTTAATGCAGGCCACTTCCTCGGCATTGACCGAACGGCTGGAAAAACAACCAAAACCGCAATCGTTATTGAGAAAGAGTTTAACGGGAGATGGCTCTCTCCCTTTGCAGACATTCCTCTGCAGCATTTTTCACTGCAACAAAGAGAGCGTGGATAGTACTGAGCTGAAAGTAGGTTTTTGCGGCTATACTTCGGGTTTATACCACCTCAGTCGCAGAGCGTTGCTGACAACCGATACAGAGCTGAGAGCCATGGCTGCTCCCCCGATCATCGGATTGAGGGTTGGCCCGCCAAAGATTGCCAAAACCCCGGCGGCAACGGGAATTCCCACGACATTATAGGCAAAGGCCCAGAAAAGATTCTGGCGAATATTTTTCAGGGTTGCCCGACTGAGGCCGATAGCCCGGCAAACACCTGCAAGGTGGCCGGACATCAGCACGATATCGGCTGATTCGATGGCAACATCAATCCCGGTCCCCATGGCGATGCCGACATCCGCCCGGGCCAAGGCCGGGGCATCATTTATACCGTCGCCGATCATTGCAACAATCTTACCCTCCTGCTGGAGCCGCACTATTTCCTGCTCTTTTTTGTCGGGCAGCACCCCCGCCACCACCCTGGTGATCCCGGCCTGCAGGGCCACTGCCTGGGCTGTTTTGCTATTGTCCCCGGTGAGCATCACCACCTCGATCCCCATCGCCTTAAGTTGCCTGACGGTATCGACGGCCTCCGGTTTCAGTGGATCGGCGATGGTTATAAGAGCGGCAAGTATCCCGTCAACCGCAAGAAACAGTACCGTTTTACCCTGTTCCGAACGTTGATCGGCATCGCTGTCAATCTTTGCGGTTAAACCGGCAATCTGTTTTTCGCGGAAATATTCGCGGTTGCCAAACAGTACCGCAAATTTTCCGGCTCCATTTACTACCACCGCCTCAATCCCTCGACCGGGGGTGGCGGCAAACGATTGCACCGGCAAAACCCTGCATCCTTTGCTTTCGGCGGCCCGGAGAATCGCCTCGGCGAGAGGATGCTCAGAGCGACTTTCCGCTGCTTGAGCAAGACTGAGAAGAAGTTGCTCATCATGACCGGCAAGAGGAAGAATCTCAGTCACTTCCGGTCGCCCAAGGGTAAGAGTGCCGGTCTTGTCAAATACCACGCAGTTCACTTTTTCCATGAGCTCCAGAACTTCGCCGGTTTTCACTAAAACGCCGAGTTGGGCGCCGCGACCGGTGCCGACCATGATCGAGGTCGGCGTTGCCAGCCCCATGGCGCACGGGCAAGCGATGACCAAAACGGCAATAAAGATGCGCAGGGAAAAAGTGAAATCGGCACCGCCGATAAAAAACCAGGCTAAGCCGGCAAGGGTGGCTATGACCATAACGGCCGGAACAAAATAGAGGCTGATACGGTCAGCCAAATTGGCTATCGGGGCCTTGGTTCCCTGTGCCTCCTGCACCAGCCGAACAATCCGGGCGAGCATGGTGTCGCGGCCGACTTTTCCGGCAACCATGGTCAGCGCCCCGTTTTTGTTGAGCGTCCCGCCATAAAGCGTATCGCCCAGCTTTTTCCGAACCGGCATGCTCTCGCCGGTGAGCATCGCTTCATCGACCGCCGATTCCCCGTCGAGAATGATTCCATCGACGGCAATTCGTTCCCCGGGTCGGATAAGGATGTGGTCGTCAACCCGAATGTCGGCAACCGGGACCTGCCGCTGGCCATTATCGTCCACCAAGGTGGCGGTGTCGGGGGCAAGCTGCAGAAGTTGCCTGATGGCATCGGTAGTTCTGGCTTTGGACCCGGCTTCCAGATATTTCCCAAGCGATACCAAGGCAATGAGCATGGCAGCCGACTCAAAATAAAGATCGTGGGCGCGGCCGACCGGGTCTCTTCCCAGACCGATCTCAACGAGATTCCAGGTCGAGTAGATAAAGGCGGCTCCGGTACCAATGGCGATCAGGGAATCCATATTCGGTCCTCCCCTGAAAAGTGCCGGGATGCCACTGGTGTAGAAATTCCTGCCAAGATAAAGCACGGGCAAGAGAAGAAGGAATTGTACAAGGCTGTGGGTGAACGGCGCACGCATCGGATCGAGGAAACTCGGCAGGGGGATGCCGAACATATGGGCCATCGACAACCCCATGATGCCAAGAGCCAGAACAAAGACAGGCAACAAGCGCTGTTTCATGGCCATAAGTCGAGCTGCCGATTCCTCCGCCGATTGTCGGAAATCAGGCGTATCGTCAGCACTCTCCGCCTCGAAACCAAGGTCCCCTATAGCCAGGGCGATGGTTGGAAAAGTAATGGAGGCAGGATCATAGCAAATCTTTGCCCTCTCGGTTGCCAGATTCACGGAACAGCTCGTCACCCCTTCCAGGTTGCCGACTACCTTCTCGATGCGTGTTGAGCAGGCGGCGCAATGCATCCCGTGAATCTTCGCCAGATATATTTGTTCTGTCATGGTGATAGGAGACACCTTTTTTCTGGTAAAATTTGAGGTCGAAAAACGCCAAGGTAGATCATCTATCGGTCTTTCCAGGGTAAGCATGACAGGCCTGGAAAGCAAATCAGCTCCAGCCGGGAACGTTCTGAAAAATTCGAAATGAGTATTCGCATACGCTTACTGAATTCCTTATACTTACATTTACACCACAAGGTAGCAGTATCGACTATAATCATTAAGGAGCTTACACTATGAATACGCCAAACGCATACCCTCTCAAGTCAGGCGGCTGACCGCCCAAAAATCAAGCTGGCGGATGCCAGTTACAGACGACCATAAACTCGACCAAGCAAAGAAACCAGCTCCAGTCCGGGGCGTTTTCATCTACCGAGATGCAACAGATACGCACCGCGATTAAGAAGAAATATGCGGCCGTTTCCTCATCCGCCACCGGCCATTTCAAATATATGGTTGGCAAGGAGGGCGCTTTGCTCTTGGGATACGCAAAAGAGCTGCTTGACGAAATTCCCAACGACCTACTCAACTCGTTCTGCGGGGTAGGTAACCCGCTGAATATAGAAACGATCAAAGCAGGAAGCTGCATACTGGATATTGGCTGTGGCGCAGGGTTTGATCTTACTCAGGAGCTTCCAC
>JAABQY010000190.1 GCA_011391225.1 Desulfobulbaceae bacterium
AGGCAGCAGCACATGCTGCGGCTGGTAACAAAGTATACCCCTTCCATCTAGGTGATCTTAACTTAAAAACACCAAATAATATAGCTGAGGCAGCATACCTGGCAATATCTGAAGGAAGAACCGGTTATACTGCAAACGCTGGCATACCTCAGCTACGGGAAGCTCTTGCAGACCTATTCAATCGGACTCGTGGCACTGGTTATACATTTGAAAACGTAGCTGTTCAGCCTGGTGGAAAGCCGGTTATTGCAAAGTTTCTCCTTGCTCTCATGAACCCTGGAGATGAAGTTCTGTATCCTAATCCCGGTTTTCCAATTTATGAATCCCAGATTGAATTTCATGGGGGAAGAGCTGTCCCTTATGGGATTGTTCATGGGGATGACAATTTTACCTTTGACATCGATCAACTCGAAGCATCCATAACCGATAAAACAAGACTCATTATTGTAAACGATCTGCATAACCCAACTAGTGCCGAATGCAGACCTGAAGATCGACAAAGAATAGCAAAATTGGCCGTAAAACATAACCTTTTTGTGCTGCTTGACGAAGCCTATTATGATGTTCGCTATGATGGAGAGTCCACCTCACTGATCATCGAACCGGGAATGGAAGAAAGGAGCGTCATTCTTTACACGTTTTCAAAACGTTATGCCATGACTGGCTGGCGTATAGGGGCTGCTCTGGGACCAAAGAAGATAATTGATGTGATAACCAAACTCAATGTTAACGATGAATCCTGCACAAATCATTTTACTCAATATGCAGCCCTGGAAGCATTAACCGGTGATCAACAGGGCGCCCAAGATATCCTTGACACCTTGAGAAAGCGGAGAGATCTTTGTGTTAATTTACTGAATGATATTGAAGGAATATTCTGTTATAGCCCGAATGCTACTTTCTACGTATATCCAGATGTCACAGAAGCGATGAAGAACAAGGAATTCAGAGACTACCAGAGTTTTTTGACAGCCGTGTTGAAAAACACAGGGGTTTCGATGTGCGCCAGAGCGCACTTTTGTTCTCCTCTTCCCGGTGAAACAAGGGAGCATATGCGCCTTGCCTATTCCGGTATCAACTTTAATGCGATTAATGAGGGGCTTGTTAACCTGAAACAGTATCTGGAAGGCTGATCGTGTTATCTAGGGGGGGGATGCTGAACAGCCTTTTTCTTTTCTGATTACGTATGAAACTCAGCCACGTCTTTTGCGGTTTGGCACCGCAAAAATAAACGGTAAATTTTCAAGTAGTTTCTAAAGATCGGAAAAGTGGTCTAAAATTTGGCTGAGTTTCATGCGTAATTAGATTAATACGTAATCAGAAAAAGAATAGTTTTTTTAGAGGGATTCACTCATTGACAAGATTCAGTTCGTAGCTTGTACTTCTGCCGCCCCCAGTACTTTTTTGCAGAATATTTTTTTCTACAAGATCACCTAAATCTCGACTGGCAGTAACCTTGCTGCATTTGGTCATTCCTGCATATTTTCGTGTTGTCATAGCGCCTTCGAATTTCTCTCCCGTATCAAGGAGGCGGTTGATTGCTTTGAGCTGCCGGGCATTGAAAGAAGTGTCTTTATGTTTCTGCCAAAAACAGGCCTTCACGACAACTCTTTCAACTACCCACTGTGATTCACGCATGGCAGTAATAAGCATTCGAAGAAACCACTTAAGCCATAAGGTTATATCCAAACCATTCTTCCCTGAGGCTTCAAGGGCATAATAATAACCCTTTCTATCGATACTGATATGTTTAGAAAAAGATACGATTCTCATTAATGTCGGATATTTTTCTGCGAGGATAAAATCTGTCACCGCTCTTCCAACTCGGCCATTACCATCGTCAAAAGGATGAATCATAATAAACCATAAATGAGCAATTCCGGCTTTCAAGATGGTGTTTTGTTGGTTGGCATCGTTGATCCATTGGAGAAATCGGTCCATTTCACTGACAAGTATATTTTCCGGAAGCGCTATATAATGAACTTTTTCTTTGCCGATTGGTCCCGACACAATTTGCATTTCCTCCTTGCCCCTATAATTCCCAACGCGAATCTTTTTCAGACCAGAGTATCCTGTAGGAAACAAAGCCGCATGCCACCCGAGAAGCCTTTCAACTGTTAATGGCTTGCGGACTTTATCTCTAGCATCCATCAGCATGGAAACAAGACCGTCAGCACGCTCGTCCCAATCATCAAGTTCACCCGCCAAACCAAGACGCTTACGGATTGATGTTCGAACTGAACTTCGACGAAGAATTTCACCTTCGATTGCTGATGTTCCCAGAGCATCGTCTGCCAAAACACACTCTTGTGCGGCAATTTGCTCCTCGTCGCTTATGGTGCGGCTGATTGCCTCCAGCCCTCCTATTAGCTGGGAAACGACAGCAATATCCGAAAGCAGTTCACCCGCATCAAAATAAAAATTGGGCCACTCATTATATTGCCATATCCATTGATTCGTTTTCATGGGGCAATCGTATCATAATTTATATGAATATAAAAGCTAATCACGTCATAAGTGACTTTTGACTGGTAAATTCTGGATCCTGGATTGGAAATCAATGATTAGTCATATCATAACTATGACTTATTGATGACATTGCATTAGAATTTGCGGCTCCATTGCTTGGGCCAGCGCTCCACCACAACTTTTTTCTGGGTGAAGAAATCAACAGCGTCCATGCCCTGCCCGTGCAGGTCGCCGAAGAAGCTTTCCTTCCAGCCGCTGAACGGGAAGAAGGCCATCGGGGCAGCCACGCCAATGTTGATGCCTATGTTGCCGGCATCGACCTCGTAGCGGAACTTGCGCGCCGCTGAACCAGAGGAAGTGAACAGGCTGGCCTGATTTCCATACACGCCACTGTTTGTCAGGACAATGGCATCGTCGATAGTGTTGACGTGCATCACACCTAGCACCGGACCAAAAATCTCGGTCTTCCAGATATCTCCGCCGGGTTTGATATCCATGAGGATAGTGGGGCGGACGAATGAGCCATTTTCATAACCTTTAATGACCGTCCCACGCCCGTCCACCGGGATGGAAGCGCCTTCCGACACCCCCAAACCTATCAAATGCTCAATGCGCTGAACACTGGCTTTGTTGATCACCGGGCCCATCTTGGTGTCGCTTTCGAGGCCATAACCCACCGTGCGGGTGGCGGCAGCATCGCAAATGCCTTCGCAGAAATAATTGCGCGCCTCGCCAACCGTCACCGCCCATGAAACCGCCAGGCAGCGCTGACCGGCGCAGCCGAATGCCGAATCGGCGATGATCTTGATCGCCATATCCATATCGGCATCGGGTAAAACGATGGCTGGGTTTTTGGCACCACCCTGGGCCTGCACCCGTTTCCCATTCTCTGATGCGCGCCTATAGATATAGCGTGCAACACTCGTCGAGCCGACAAAGGTGATGGCGCGAATGACCGGATGGTCAAGGATGGCATCCACCGCTTCTTTCGAGCCGTTGACCATGTTGATGACACCCTTGGGAAGGCCCAGCCTTTCGATAATGCGGAACAGCACCTGCATGGTCATCGGAACCTTCTCGGAAGGCTTCATAATGTATGTGTTGCCGGTTGCAAGCGCATATGGCAGGTACCAGAATGGGATCATGCCGGGGAAGTTGAACGGTGCAATAGTGGCGCACACACCCACAGGCTGGCGGAGCAAAATCTCATCGATGCCAGGCGCAATATCTTCTGAAATCTCACCTTTTGAAAGCATCGGAATGCCACAAGCAACTTCGACATTTTCGATAGCCCGGCGCATTTCAGCTTTGGCTTCTTCATATGTTTTACCGCATTCATTGACAATGGTCCGGGAAATTTCATCCAGGTTATCTTCGAGCAGGAACTTGAGCTTGAAAAGGTACTGCACGCGATCCTGCGCAGGGGTTCGGCGCCAGGCCGGGAACGCTTCTGCCGCAGCTTTGGCAGCGGCATCCACATCGGCGGCCAGGCTGAGGGGAGTCCGAGCAATTACTTCCCCGTTGGCGGGATTGAGCACAGCCATATATTTCGTTATTTTTGGTTCGATCCATTCGCCGTTGATATAGTTCAGAATAATCATAATTTCACTTTTGTAGGGGCGGGGTGGCTTCGCCCCTACCTTATTTTACATTTTTATCCGCAACCTCAAGCACCTTATTGCGAACTTTGGCTTTCAGAGCGACATCAATTTAAATGGTATTGTCGACTTGACCGATATCATTATTGTTCTTCAGGTGATAGCTGGAATTGACGATCTTACAAATTCCTTACATTAAGTGCTTGCCATCAACATGGGTGGTAGAATGTTGGTTTGCACAAATTGCCCGAGGCTTGTTAAACAGGTCACTTATCGCATTAGAAAAATAAAAAGCGGGACAGGAGCGGGATAAAACAGTAATAAAATGGAAGAAGCGCTCAGGGAATTGTCTCTAAGTGCTTGAATATATTGGTACACCCGGAGGGATTCGGACCCCCGACACCCGGATTCGAAGTCCGGTGCTCTATCCAGCTGAGCTACGGGTGCATAGACGGAACAAATGCATACCATGTTCATGGATCAAGGTCAATGGTATTATAGCGCTTGGCCAGCTTATGTCTAGGTTTTCTCTGGAAAGCAAGATGCCCTTCATGGAGACAATAGATGTCTCACCATAACTCTCTCAATTCCTCTACTATACATCTACTGGTAGAGGGAGAGTTAAATGTCTGTAGTTATGATTACCAATCGGCTATTGGAGAAGCTGGAACCAAATGCAAAGCCATACTTCTTGAGAGATGGTTCCTTGAAAGGGTTTGGCATAAAGGTTAATCCGACAGGAGCAATCAAGTTTGTTGCTGAAATCTGGCATGAAGGGAAATCTACAAGAAAGACCTTAGGGGAATATCCGGTTACAACTCTTCATGATGCAAAAGTTGAGGCATTGAGCTACATCTCTCAAGTCAAGTCAGGACGGTTTGAAAGTGTAACCAAGAAGGAGGTGCATCTAGGAGCACTGTTTGATGAATATGTGAAGCATGGAAGGTTGAAAGCCCGAACTGTCAAGGATTACAAGGAAGCTGTCAGCTTCTATCTGCACGACTGGCTGAAGAAGCCTGTTGATTCAATTAATAAGCAGATGGTAGAACAACGCTTTTATAAGATCAGGGACAAAGGAATCTCTGGTGGCAAGCCCACATACTCACAGGCAACAAAGACAATGCGTATCCTCTCAGCTTTGATGAACTTCGCTTTAGCCGATGAACTGATCGAGAGCAATCCCGTGCAGGTCCTCAAGCTCAAGAGGGTAGACAGAAGCACAAGGAAG
>JAABQY010000191.1 GCA_011391225.1 Desulfobulbaceae bacterium
GTGGGTCTCGGTACCGCCAATATCGCCGTTGGTCCGGCGATGAGTAAGGCCATGGCCAAACGGGCGATAGAATCGGGTATCGATATAGCCAACGACCTTTCGCAACGCTTTGATCTGTTTGGCACCGGTGATATGGGCATCGGTAACACCACACCGTCAACTGCCATTGCTGCGGTTTGTACCGGAAAAAGTGTTGAAGAACTCACCGGCCGGGGAACCGGCCTTGATGATGAGCAATTGAGCCATAAGATTACCGTTATCAAACGGGCCCTGGAGGTAAATAAACCTGATAAAAAAGATGGTATGGATATTCTTGCCAAGGTCGGTGGCTTTGAAATCGGCGGCATTGCCGGTTTGATTCTTGGTGCTGCCGCCAACCGAAAACCGGTGCTGGTCGATGGTTTTATCTCTACCGCCGGGGCCCTGATCGCTTATAAGATCGAACCTTTTGTGAGAGACTATCTGATCTTCTCCCATCGCTCAGTCGAACCTGGACATAAGGCGATGCAGGAAGCACTCGGCTGTAAAAAGCCTCTTCTCGATCTGAATTTTCGTCTGGGAGAGGGCACGGGAGCCGCGGTTGCCATGAATCTTGTTGAGGGGGCAGTGGCCATCCTGACCAAAGTGGCGACCTTTGCCGAGGCCTCGGTGGCTGTGGCCGACAAGTAATCTGCAGGGAATTATACAAATGAGCTCTGACAGCACCACCTTGAGTGTCCTTACAATCAGGTTTTGTACGGCGATGAGATTTCTCACGCTTATCCCGATTTCCTGGCGGGCCGAGGAAGATTCGCGACACTTTGCCAAGTGCTTGGTGTTTTTTTCGGTGGTCGGCATGGTTATCGGCAGCATCGGCGCAGGTGGAGTTTTCTTTTTGGGCAAGGGTTTCCCTCAACCGGTGGTCATTGCCGTGGGTCTTGCCTTCCTCGCCTTTATTTCCGGCTGTCTCCATCTTGACGGACTTTCCGACAGCGCCGATGGACTGCTCAGCGCCCGCCCAAAAGAAGCCTGCTTGAAAATAATGAAGGACAGCAGGGCCGGGGCGATGGGCATTGTCGTGGTGGTCTTGGTGCTTTTGACAAAATATGCAGCACTGAGTGCGATGCCGAAAGAGGCCCTTGTATTGGCATTTTTTTTGATGCCGCTGGCCGGTCGTTGCGCCATCCTTTTGACTATGGCAAGCTTGCCCTATGCCAGAGCAGAAGGGGGGCTAGGCTCGCTGTTCTATTCCGGCAACAGTAAAAAAGCAGCTGCGATCGGCTTTGCCGTCCTTATCTTTTGTCTTCTTTTCCTGGCACCCGGCCGGCTGTTGCCGGTGCTTATCGGCTTTTTCCTTATCACCTACACGTTCAATCGCTGGTGCAAAGCAAAACTCGGTGGGGCAACGGGTGACACCCTGGGCGCCGTCTGCGAACTCACCGAAATGATTGTCGCCGTTTCCTTGACTGCGTCTTTTTCTCCCTTTTTCCGATAATGATTTTAAATATTATGCAAAGTTTTGAACATGGTGGAAATATCCACAAGGTGCTCCGAGAATCGGGTGATGAGCATGTAGAGATCCTTGACTTCAGCGCCAATATTAATCCAATTGGCCCCCCCCATTGGTTTCGTCCGCTGCTCAGCAGTCACTTGGAAAACCTCGTCCACTATCCCGATCCGGAGTACACCCAGTTCATCGAAGCAATTTCCGAACATAGCAAAGTTGCCGGCGACCGCATAGTCGTCGGCAACGGTACAACCGAGCTGTTGTACCTTATTGCCCGGATACTGCCGGCTCAACGGGCACTTATTCCGGTTCCCTCCTATGTTGATTATGTTCGAGCGGCAAAGCTCGGAGGTTTGGCCGTAACTCCTTTTTTTATGTCGGAATCTTTGGATTTTGCTCTCGATTGTGCCGCTCTTTCGGCGGAAATCAGGCCGGGAGATCTGGTGATCATCGCCACGCCCAATAATCCAACCGGCGGTATCGTCGACCGGGACGCCCTTCTCGGTTTAATAGGTGATTACCCGAAAAGCTATTTCCTCATCGACGAAGCCTTTCTTGATTTCCAGGAAGGCGCACAATCGTTTGCTGATTCGGCGGCCAATGTCCTGACGCTGAACTCAATGACTAAGTTTTATGGGGTTCCGGGATTGCGTATCGGCTACGCCATTCTCCCTGTCCCTCTGGCCCAGCTGGTCCGTGAAAACCTGCCGCCATGGACGGTGAACAGTCTTGCACATGCATTTGCGATCATGGCCCTCAGGGACCTTGACTATCAAAAAATGACCCGAGAAATTTGCCGCGAGCTACGACAAGAGTTGGAAAAAGAACTTGGCTCGTTTCCTCAACTGAAAGTCTATCCAGCTGCCGCCAATTATCTCTTCGTCAAGATTTTAGGGAGAGGAGATGCCGCTGATCTTGCCGAATTCTGTCTGGAACGCGGAATCATGATCCGTAATTGTGCCAACTATTCTGGGGTGGATGGCTCTTTTTTTCGTATTGCTGTGCGGACCGGCAAGGAGAACCGTCAGCTGCTCGCTGTGTTGCAAGACTATTTTCTCAGGAAAAAGGTGACAAAAGCGCCAAAAATTAAGGCCAGATCGATCATGTTCCAAGGAACCTGCTCCGATGCGGGAAAATCAATTCTTACCGCAGCATTATGCCGCATTCTTTATCAGGACGGACTTCGCGTCGCACCCTTCAAGGCGCAGAATATGTCACTCAACTCCTTTGTCACCCGGCAGGGCCACGAGATGGGCAGGGCTCAGGTGGTGCAGGCCCAGGCAGCACGACTTGAGCCGGACAGCCGGATGAATCCTATTCTGCTTAAACCAAATTCCGATACCGGCAGCCAGGTCATTGTCTGTGGCAAACCGGTCGGCAATATGTCGGTTCTTGAGTATAACGCCTATAAACCAAAGGTCTGGGAAGCAGTCTGTGACAGCTATGATGCACTTTCCGCCGAATTTGATGTCGTGGTCCTCGAGGGTGCCGGTTCGCCCGGAGAGGTGAATCTCAAAGCCGACGATATCGTCAATATGAAAATGGCCAGGTACGCCGAGGCACCGGTTATCCTGGTCGGTGACATTGACCGCGGCGGGGTATATGCCTCGTTCGTCGGCATAATGGAGGTTCTTGCCGAGTGGGAACGGCAGCTCGTGGCGGGCTTTGTGGTCAACAAGTTCCGCGGCCAGGCCTCACTCCTGGCTGCCGCCCATTCCTATGTGCAACTGCATACCGGAAAAGCGGTTATCGGCGTGGTTCCCTATCTGCACAATCTCGGATTGCCTGAAGAAGATTCGGTTTCCTTTAAAAAAGGCAGTTTTAACCGACAACGGGCGGGGGAGGGCGTGGAGATTGTCGTCATCAGTCTTCCGCATATCTCCAATTTTACCGATATTGAACCTTTTCTTGATGAACCTGACGTATCTGTCCGAATCGTTGATAAAGTTTCCGAAATTGGTAATCCTCAGGCCATCATTCTTCCCGGTTCAAAAAATGTTATCCATGATCTCCATTTTTTGAATTCCGCAGGCTATATTGAAAAACTTGCCGAGTGTCGCAGCCAAGGTTGCGAAATTGTCGGAATATGCGGTGGCTATCAGATGCTTGGCCAAGCCATCAAGGACCCCTATGGCATTGAATCGACGCATGGCCAGTTGCCTGGTCTCGGCTATTTACCGATGGAAACGGTTATCGAGCGGGATAAAAACCTGACGAGAAAAACCGGAATCCACTCTTCGTCCGGCAAAAAGGTTTTCGGCTATGAAATTCATCACGGGATATCCTCCATCCCGTTCGATCCTTTGCTCTTGTTTACCGATGGGACGACTTGCGGCCTCGCCGGACAGGGTGGAAAAATCTGGGGAAGTTATCTGCACGGGATCTTTGACAGCGATGAATTCAGGCGTTGGTTTATCGACCGATTGCGGACATCGGCTGGTTTACAGCCGATTGGCAGAATTCTCGCCCCCTACGATCTTGAAGGTGCCTTTGAACGATTGGCCGACCAGGTTCGGCAAAGTGTCGATATGGATTATGTGTATCGTCTTCTAAAAATTTGATTTTGTTACACATCGCCACGACCTGAAATCATGACCTATCTTCTGCAAGTTTTATCGGCAGTCGTTCTCGACCTTCTGCTGGGCGATCCTGCCTGGCTGCCGCACCCGGTGCGATGCATCGGCAGATTGTGCCTATGGAGTGAAAAGCTCACGCGATTTCTCTTTTCTAACCTCTATCTCGCTGGCTTGGTAACCGTTTTTATTGTTTTGACAACCACCGCTGCCGGCGTTTTGCTGCTGTTGCAGGCTGCAAACGCCATCTCGCCGTTTCTTGGTGCCGTGCTTGCCGTAATTCTCCTCTACACCACCATTGCCACTAGAGATCTGTTGCGCCATAGCAATGCGGTATATGTGCAGCTTGGGCCAAACGGCACACTTCTAAAAGCGCGACAGGCTATCGCCATGATAGTCGGTCGCGACACCAGGGATTTATCCCCGGCAGGGGTCACCCGAGCCTGTATCGAGACGGTTGCTGAAAATATGGTCGATGGCATAACCGCACCGCTCTTTTTTGCAGTTATTGCAAGTTTTGCTGCACCATTTGTCGGCTTACACCCGATTTGCTGTTCTGTTCTCGGTGCCTTTTTGTATAAGGCTGTTAATACTATGGATTCGATGATCGGTTATAAAAATGAACGATATGTGAATTTTGGTAGAGCTGCTGCAAGACTTGACGATGTTGTGAATTTTTTTCCATCGCGAATCAGTGGCCTGTGCGTAATTCTGGCTGCTTTTTTTTTGAAATTGGATTACAGGGAGGCGGCGAGGATTTTTCGACGCGACAGGCTGAACCACTCGAGCCCCAATGCCGGTCATACCGAGGCCGCAACGGCCGGAGCGCTAGGGCTTCGATTGGGAGGACCATCGTCCTATTTCGGCAAGATTGTTGAAAAACCGTATCTCGGTGACGGTGTTCGCGAACCGGTCCCCGATGATATAAAAAAGACCAATCATCTTGTTCTGGTCGGAACAACGATATTTTTATTAGTATTGATTGGATTACGGCTCATGGTTTCATAACGAGCGAAAAAAAAATCATTTTAATCAAACAGGGAGAAACACATATGGAACGGACATTTGCAATCATCAAACCCAACGCATTTGCCGATGGCAACAGTGGAAAAATCATCAGCCGCATATATCAGGAAGGTTTCACCATCGTCGGCTTGAAAAAGCTTTATCTCAGTAAAGTTGAGGCGGAAGGCTTTTACTATGTGCACAAAAGCAGGCCTTTCTTCGGTG
>JAABQY010000192.1 GCA_011391225.1 Desulfobulbaceae bacterium
GGAGAGGACATTGAACTTGCTGAAGACCTTCTCCTGCAGTTTCATGCCGTCGCCGTAGTACAGCCAGGCGTTCTGCTCATCGGAGGTCATGCCGAAGGGAACGGAGGTAAAGAAGACGGTGGTAATGTCCTTGCCTTTCCAGTAGTAGGCTGCGGTGTGTCCCATTTCGTACTGGGCGCCTTTGACCATATCGAGAATTTCCAAACCGGCCTTATGCTTTTCAGCGCCGTCCACCTTGATCTCGAAATTGCCGCCGGTCATCTCGCCGACGATCTTGGCGAGTTTCGGAGCCGGTGAGGCCAGCGGGGTCAGGGTGCTTGCCCAGGTCATGGCCAGTTTCCAACGGACTTTTTCGGCGGCCAATGCCGGGGATGCGACCAGCATACAGGCCGCCAAGGTCAAGGCGATCTTCCCAAAACGTTTCATATTCTCCTCCAAAGAAAAGGTTTACATTTTAGCCCGGATCGGGCCTGAATAGCATGGTGCCGATTTTTTGCGTAAAGCAGTATTGATTTTTAATATCCAGCTTTATTTAATACGTAGGGAGAAATAAGGCAACAGCCGATAACATTCTCTGAATCGGAAATGCAGAATTATTGATATAAGTGGGGGTGTGGCGCATCCCGATCCTGTTTCCTTCAACCCCCTGCAAAGGGGATACGTACCTTCAAGAAATTCATTCTTAAAAAACCCGAAATGAATTTCTAAGGTATCTAAAGAATCTTCTTGCCGAAAAGCGAGGCGACAAGATTGACAGCCATCTGAGCGGTGCGGTTTTGAATGTCGAGGATGGGGTTGATTTCCATGATATCGACAGAATGAATCTTGTTGGTTTCAGCGAGAATTTCCATAATCAGTTGACCTTCCCGGTAGGTCAGGCCGCCCTGCGATGGGGTGCCGACGCCGGGGGCGTCGAGGGGGTCCATGACATCAAGATCGAGGCTGACATGGATTTTGTCGAGATGTTTGAAGTTCTTAAGGATACGGGTGAGGAGGGCGCGAATGCCGACCTCGTCGACATCGCGCATGGTGAAGGCGGTGCATCCGGAGGCGCGGATCAGCTCTTTCTCTTTCGGATCGAGGTCGCGGACACCGAGAAGGACAACATTTTCGGATTTTACCTTCGGCCCCGGTCGGCCGATATCGACCAGTTCCTTTACCCCGAGGCCCTGCAGCACCGCCAGGGCCATACCGTGTACATTCTGGGTAGAGGACGTTTCATGGGTATTGAAATCGCCGTGTGCATCAATCCAGATCAGGCCGACTTCGATGGTGTGGGTGACGCCGCCGACGGTGCCGATGGAGGCTGAATGGTCGCCGCCGAGAAAAATCGGGATTTCCCCGGCGGCAATGGCCTGCCTGCCCAGGTCGTAGGCGCTTTCGCAGGCCTTGCGGATATGCGGCAACCGTTCTTTCAGGCTGGTATCGGCGAGGACGTAGTGGCCGGGAATGGTGATATCGCCGCTGTCGATGGTGGTATAACCGAGATCGCGCAGACTCCCGGCCAGATTGGCATAGCGCACGGCGCTCGGCCCCATGTCCACCCCACGGTGGTTTTGCCCGAGGTCCATGGGCACGCCGATGATTCGCACGGTCTTTTTCATTGCTATTCTTTTCTCAGATGGTTCCACAAGTTGACGATAAAATCCTGGACATTGGTAAGGATGGCCTGGGCCTGGGCCGAACCGCGGTTGGCCAGCTTATCGGCGCTGAATTCCGACATGTCGACGACATAAAAATAAACGGGCCGAACCGAGCCGTCGGCAAGGACCTTGTAGCCGGGGGTCATGTTGCCGAAGGCAATGGAGTGCAGCTGGGTGGCCATGGTGATGACCGTCGTTGCCTGCCTGGCGTGGACGCGCATACGGTTTTGCGATTCATAGACATTGCCGATGGTCTCCGGCAGAGGTCCGTCGTCGCGAATCGAACCGGCCAGGACGTAAGGAATGTTATTTTTTTCACAGGCGTACATGATGCCGTTGCTTATGCCGAGGGTCTCAATTGACGTGGCGATGGAACCGGCCTTGCGCACAGCGTTGAGGATATCGAGGTGATTATAATGGCCCATCGGTTGCAACATCTGGGTGTAAATATTCTGGCCGAGGCCGGTATTGTAAATAGCTGCCTCGATATCGTGGGTGGCGAGAGCGTTGCCGGCCATCAGGGCGTGGCAGAAACCGTTCTCGATCAGGCCCTGCATGGCCGAGCGCGAATCTTTGTCGAAGGCCACCGCCGGGCCGAGAACCCAGACAATATGGCCGTTGTCCCGGTCATGCTTAAGAATTTCATAGAGGGCGTCATAGGAATAGGAAAAAGGTGTTTCCCGTGTGCCCCGCGAGCGGAAGGCAAACTTGTCGGCATTGGCCGAGGTCTGTTCAAAGCCCCTTTCGTGGACGAGAATGCCCTCCTCGCCGTTTTCCGTGCGGCCGGTGACGACCATATCGCCTTTTTGCAGGCGTCTCGCCTCAACGACATCAATCTTTCGGTTTTTAAGGACAAAGACCGCGTCCATGCGGCTTTCCGGGGCGAGAACCCAGGTATTTGAATCGATTTTTATATATTCCGGATGGTTGGATGTGGCATGATAACCGTCCGGGGCGATGCCGTCGGCGGGTGCGGCTATAAGGGCTGCTGCCGGACTGTTCTGCAGGCGGGTCTCTGAGAAATCCGGTGGGTTATAGACGAAATTCAATTTCATGATTGACCTCTAAGTAGGAGATATGTGTATCACCCTGAAACGTGTGCATCGGGTGATTGTATACAATCTCTGCCATTATAGGGGACAAGCCTGGAAAAAGCAATCCTTGATCCCTTCCTTCAGTTCTCTCCTTGACCCGGCAGGAAAATCCTTCTACAATGTAAAATATTGAAATATCATGTGGTTTTTCGGTACGGCAGCACCGCTTTTCGGAGGGTTTTATGATTCGATCCGCATATCTGACAACCGGCCTGGCAATCAAGGTTTTTTCCCGACTCTCCAAGGCCAACATTTACATGCATGGCCAGGAGAATATTCCGAGAGGCCCGATCATCTTCGTGATGAACCATTTCACCCGCATCGAAACCCTCCTGCTGCCCTATTATATATACAAGCTGACCCATAAGCCGGTGATGTCACTGGCGGCGGCGGCCCTTTTTAAAGGTGGACTGGAAAAGTTCTTTGATATGGTCGGGGTCATCTCAACCGATGATCCGAAGCGCGATGAGTTGATTGTTAAAAGCCTGCTCACCGGCGCGGCCGATTGGATAATTTTTCCAGAGGGCAGCATGGTCAAAACGAAAAAAATCATGGAAGGCGGTCGCTATATGGTTGCCGATTCCGCCGGTATGCGTGAGCCTCACACCGGAGCTGCCGCCCTGGCCCTGCGCGCCGAGTTGTATCGCAGCCATCTTCTGCAGAGCGCTCGAACAGATCCCGGTCGCCTGCGGCAGATGCTCGACGCCCTGGGTATTGCCTCATTGGAAGAGATCGAGACGTTGCCGACGACCATCGTACCGGTCAACCTCACCTACTACCCGATCCGCGCCGCGGAGAATATTGCTCTCAATATCGCGGCAAAGCTGGTGAAAGATATGTCGGAGCGGATGGTTGAGGAAATAATGACCGAAGGCACCATGCTGCTTTCCGGCGTTGATCTCGACATTCGCTTTGGCAAATCCATCCGGATGACCGACTATCTTCAAGAAGAGTGGCTGCAGGAGAACGTGGCGCAGCAAGACATAAGCGGATTTTCGGTTTCGCCGGAATTAAAAGACCAGATGCGCGGCACGGCCTACAAGATCATGCAGCACTATATGCATGACATTTATGCCATGACGACGATCAACCATGAGCACCTTTTTGCTGCTTTTCTCAGGAGGTATCCGTTCAAAGAGATCAAGGAGAGTGAGTTCAAGCGTCGCATCTTTTATGCCGCATCTCTGGTTACCGGCAAGGAAGATGGTAAAGAAATATTTTTTCTGCACAGGTCTCTCCATGAAAATCAGGCCCATCTGCTGACCGATGATCGTTTTCACAAATATTCCAGTTTTTGTAAACTGGCCGAGGAGAAGAGCGTCGTTAAAAAGCAGGGTGAGAAGCTGGTATGCGATAGATCCAATTTGTCCGGGCCGCTCAGTGCCCACCGGGGTCGAATTGACAATCCGCTGGAGGTTATGGCCAATGAGGTAGAGCCTCTGGAAAAGCTCTCTAAGTTGTTGCGGTGGTTGGCCTGGCTGCCCTCGCCGTTGATCAAGATTGCCGTGGTTCGCTATCTGCTTCAATGCGAAAAGCTTCGTTATGCCGAGGGCCGAGCCTTTGCTTCCTCCCTTGCCGCCGAGCGCCAGGGCAGCGGGCAATCCTTTCTCCTGCCGGCACTGCGACGTAAAGTTGGCGTCGTACTGGTGCATAGCTATCTTGCCGGTCCGGAGGAGGTGCGTGCCCTGGCCGGATATCTAAGGCGTCGCGGGGTCTGGGTCTTTGCCCCACGGCTTCCCGGCCACGGCACCTCGGCGGAAGATCTTGCTACCAGGAGCTATAGGGAGTGGGCGGAAACGGTTGAGAGCGGTTATGTGTTGATGAGTAACCTTTGTGACCAGGTGGTCCTTGGCGGTATTGCCTTTGGCGGCAATCTGGTTCTTGATCTGGCCGGACGGCTTCTGGGCGATACGTTGGCCGGAGTTTTTGCAGTTAGCCCGCCTTTTTCTCTCAAGGATTACTCGAGCAGGATCATGCCGGCGACGGATGTTTGGAATCGACTCCGGAGCAAGATGAAGAGGGGGGAAAAAAAAATCGATTTTCTCGACTTTCCAGCTGGATCCTTTCAGGGCAATTATGCGCGAAATCCAGTCTCCGGGATCAAGGAGGTCGCCGAGTTCCTCGAATCCATTGAACAGCGCTACAGCTTAATAAAAAAACCCGTCCTCGTCCTCCAGGCGGACAAAAACCCGGTGGTCGATCCCAAAGGCTCGCAGCAGCTGTTTGCCGCTATCGGTTCAGCTGACAAGGAATTTTGTCTCCTCAGTGATGATCGGCATATTTTAGTCAACGGCGAAGGGGCCGGCAAGGTGTTTGCGAAAATCGCCGCCTTTGTCGAAGCATTGTAGCATGGTGGTGACAAGAGTTGGGAGAAGGGGCATATGACTTTTGGAAAAGCTGTCAGGTCGGGGGAAAGTCACAGCCATTGGTTATGGCCGGAATATTATCAGGCCTTTCCAACTTTTTCGGCCGAGACCGTCCGTGAAGGCTGTTACCCGAGAAAAATGCTC
>JAABQY010000193.1 GCA_011391225.1 Desulfobulbaceae bacterium
AAATTCTCCCCGAACGTTACAGCCGCAATCAGAAATCCCTGTCCTGCGCTGATCAGCTGCGGCTGCTGCAATCCCATGTGGCAATCATCGGCCTTGGGGGCCTAGGGGGAGCGGTGACCGAGATTCTTGCCCGCCTCGGCGTCGGTGGCTTGACCCTCATTGATGGCGACGTTTTTGATGAGAGCAATCTCAACCGGCAGCTGCTGAGCAGTCCGGCACGAATAGGAGAGAAGAAGGCCCTTGTCGCCGGGGCGCGCGTACTGGAAATCAATCCGGCGGTGGAGGCGCGGACCATTACAGAATTCTTCACCGCTGCCAATGGAGCAGCGCTTCTTGCCGGTGTCCAACTGGCGGTCGATTGCTTGGACAACATCCCAGCGCGATTTATGCTTGAAGCGGCATGCCGCAAAGCCGCCATTCCCATGGTCTCCGCCGCCATTGCCGGGGCAAGCGGGCAGGCGACGGCCGTCTTCCCCTCCGACCCCGGCCTGAAACTGATCTACGGCGCACCGGAAAAAGCCCCACAAAAAGGCGTTGAAGCGTCCCTTGGCACCCTGCCCTTCGCCGCCGTCTACATGGCCGCCGTTGAATGCGCCGAAGTAACCACCCTTCTCCTCGGCAGGCCGCCGGAACTTCGGAACCGGTTGTTCCTGGCGGAGGTCGGCGACCATACCTCGGAGCTGGTAGATCTTTGCGGCTAAAGCAAGAGCATTCAAAAAATGGGAGCCGACAGAGTGCGCCAGAAGCCCATGGGCAAGGCTGCTCTATTTTCAAACTCCTCCCCCAGGAGTTTTCAAAAGGCCCCACCCGCTAACTCATTGATGCTCGAATAGCGCCTGGAGTCATCCCGACAAAGCTCCGCGAGAATTTTCACTGTCAAAGATTTTATAATATATTTTCTAATATGTTTTATAAAATATTTGACACTGGCCGATGTTGTATGCTATATTTCATATAAATTGACCACGGAACAAGCGTTTGATACAGACTATCCCTCATTGGAGATCTTTCATGGAGTATATCAAAAAAGCTCAATTCAACTGTGAAACAGTGAGCGAGCAAAAACGCGTTATTGTTCAAGGCCTGCTCAAAGACATCAAAGATCGCGGTGAAACTGCAGTCTATGAAATGGCAAAAAAATTTGATGGCTGGGAAGGTGACTTCATTCTCTCCCACGAGCAGCGAAAAGAAATCATTGCCCGGGTTCCTGAACACGTCAAAGCCGATATCCGCTTTGCCTATGAACAGGTAAAAAGGTTTGCCCAAGCACAGCGGGAAAGCATTCGGGAGTTTGAAGTGGAATCGCTTCCCGGTGTCAGGCTTGGCCAGAAAGTCATTCCCATGGTCGTCGCGGGTTGTTATGTGCCGGGCGGCAGATTCGCCCACGCCTGTTCGGCAATTATGAGCATAGCAACCGCCAAGGCGGCAGGTGTAAAAACTGTTATCGGTTGTTCGCCACCTCGCGGAAAAAGTATTGCACCGGCTGTTGTGTATGCCATGGATATTGCGGGGTGTGATATCATCCTGCAGATGGGTGGCGTCCAGGCTATTGCCACCATGGCCTATGGACTATTTACCGGAACCCCTGCCAATATTATTGTCGGACCGGGAAATGCTTACGTTGCGGAAGCAAAGGCAATTCTTCTCGGCACCGGCCAATGCGCCATTGATGTCTTCGCCGGCCCCACCGAATCGTCCATCATTGCCGACCGGACAGCAGATCCGATGACCATTGCCATTGATCTGGTGTCTCAGGCTGAGCACGGTCTCGATTCACCGGTCTGGCTGCACACCGATAGCCGCGAAGTGGCTCTCAGGGTCAGCGACTTGGTGCCGAAAATCATTGCCGACATGCCCGATCCCGAGGTTCCGGGCACCTCCTGGCGTGACTATGGTGAAATCATTCTCTGCGAGAACCGCGATGAGCTGGTGCGAGTCAGTGACCTTTACGCCCCGGAACATGTGCAGGTTATTGCCGAAGACCTCGAATGGTGGTGCGACAACCTCACCAACTACGGTTCACTTTTCCTTGGGGAAGGGAGTACTGTCCCTCAAGGCGATAAGTGCTCGGGCACCAACCACATCTTGCCGACAAAAAAGGCCGGCATCATTTCCGGTGGCTTAAATGTCCATAAGTTTTTGAAGATAACCACATACCAGGAAATCAGTCCTGCGGCGAATAGAGTAATAAGCGCGGCTGCATCTCGTCTGTCTCGCGTTGAGGGCATGGAGGGACATGCCAGGGCATGCGATTGGCGACTCCGCAAGTATTTTCCAAACGAAAATTGGGATTTCAAGGTGTATGACCAGAAGAAATACTAACCAACTTTTCCTGTCATCCTGTTGAACATTAACAGCATTAAAAGGGTAAGCGGACTATGACTTCAAAAAATTGTAACCACACTGTTTTTACCAAAGAGTTCACTAAACAAGAACCTATCCCGGAAGCCGGCATTTCAAGAGCCGTCGAGCTGCTGCGAAGCGGCAGGCTGCATCGCTATAATACCGCCTCTGGTGAACTTTCCGAAGTTGCCCTCCTGGAAAAAGAATATGCTGAGTATGTTGGCAAGAAGTACTGTGCCGCCCTCAGCTCCTGCGGCAGTTCGATATATGTGGCCCTAAAGAGTGCAGGGGTGCAGCCGGGAGACAAGGTCCTTTGCAATGCCTTCACCCTGGCCCCGGTTCCGGGTGCAATTGAGAATGCTGGTGCCGAAGTAGTCCTCGTTGGCATCAAGCAGGACTACACTATTGATCTACTTGACCTCGAAGAAAAAATCGCCCAAACCGGTGCAAAATATTTCCTCATCTCGCACATGCGCGGCCATATCGCCGACATGGATGCTGTCGAAATGATCTGCAACAGGCACTCAATATGCCTCATCGAAGACTGTGCCCACACCATGGGTGGTCGCTGGGGGAAGCGTTACACCGGAACTTTCGGCAAGATCGGATGTTTCAGCACTCAGACCTACAAACACATGAACTCCGGAGAAGGCGGATTGCTTGTTACCGACGATGAGGATGTTATAGCCAAAGCCATCCTGTACTCGGGTTCTTATATGCTGTATGAAAACCACCTTTCTCGCCCGTCTCTTGAAGTCTTTGACAGACATAAATTCCTGATCCCCAACTTTAGCCTGCGGATGTCCAACCTGCAAGCCGCCCTTCTCAGACCGCAACTCGCTCTACTGGAAGACAATTGCCGGCGCTGGAATGAGAGATACCAGATTCTGGAAAACGCCCTCAGCGACATCCCCCACCTGATCGTTCCGAAAAGATCTGAAAAAGAACACTATGTCGGCAGCTCCTTCCAGTTTGCCCTCTCGGGCCTCGACCGGTCGCAGGCACAGGACTTTATTGCCGAGTGCGGGAAGAGAGGCGTCGAGATCAAATGGTTTGGCGGCAGAGAGCCCAAGGGATTTACCAGCACCTTCAAACACTGGCAGTATATTCAACAGGGACAGACACTTCCGGAAACGGAAAAAATCCTCGACTGTCTCTGCGACTTCAGGGTGCCTCTGACGTTTTCCTTGGAAGACTGCCGGATTCTAGCGATGGTCATTAAAGAAGTCATGGTGGAGCTGTTCTAAGAGACTGATCTTCGAAATACAGAGAGTCGATTATGAATTCAGAAAATGGGCAAGCCGAGTACAGCATAGTTGTCGAAAACCTCACCAAATCCTTCGACCAATTGGTGGTCTTAAACGACGTCAATTTCAAAGTCAAACAAGGTGAATTTCTCAGCATAGTCGGGCCAACAGGTTGCGGCAAGACGACCTTTATGAACACCCTTGCCAAACTTACCCCGGCCACATCGGGAAGTATTCGCATCCACGGCGAAGAGGCCGACCCTCGCAAACATAATCTCGCCTATGTTTTCCAGGAACCGACCAGCCTCCCCTGGCTGACCGTTCGAGACAATGTCGCTTACGGCATGAAAGTAAAAAAAACCCCAACCGTCGAACTCAACAGGCGGCTTGAAGAAATTCTTGAACTTGTCGGTCTTGCTGACTGCGCCCATCTTTATCCAAATCAGATTTCCGCGAGCATGGAACAACGTCTTGCTGTGGCCCGCGCCTTTGCAACCCAACCTGATCTGCTGCTCATGGATGAACCTTATGGCCAACTGGATGTCAAACTGCGCTATTACCTGGAAGACGAATTGATCCGTCTCTGGGAAAAGCTCAAAATTACGGTTATTTTTGTCACACATAATATCGAAGAGGCTGTGTATTTGGCCGACCGTATTCTGATTCTGAGCAATAAGCCTACTTCGATTAAAGGCGATATTGAGGTGGATTTACCCCGTCCCAGGGACTACCTGGACCCAGGATTTATCGCCATCAGAAAAACAGTCACGGACATGATCAAGTGGTGGTAGTTGAAAACCTCCGATAGCCCGCAATGGGATGCCGGGGGATATCATAGCAAGTGTATAGGATGGATTGCTTAAACCCCAAAAGGAAAGGAGTGGAATTATGAGAAAACTGACTAGCCTTGGAAAAATCGCTCTGGCTGCACTCGCCCTCGTTGTTGGCGTTTGCCAAACAGCTTCGGCCGAACAGAAGATGGTTGACATGAAGACCTGCTGGCAACCCGAGCATTCGACATTTATCATGTGGAATGCAAAAGAAAAAGGATGGGATAAGCAAGCAGGTCTCAACACCGAGTTTGTCTATTTCGATTCCGGGATGGCGCAAATGGAAGCCCTGCCGGCCAAACAATGGGTCGTCGGAGGAACGGGTAGCGTGCCTATGCTGGTCGGGGCCATGCGTTACGGGGCCTACCTCATCGCGATTGCCAATGACGATTCAACCTCAAACGCCGTCATGGTTCGACCCAATAGCCCCATCTTGAAAAGTAAGGGAACGGCAGCTGGATTTCCTGAAACCTATGGAACCGCCGATGAAGTGCGCGGCAAGACTGTCCTGGTCACCACCGTTTCCTCCGGTCACTACGCCCTCTCGACGTGGCTCAAGCGCCTCGGTTTGAAAGACAAGGACGTTGTGATCAAAAACATGGATCAAGGTCAGATGTTGGCGGCTTTTGAGTCGGGAATAGGCGACATCGCCGTGTTGTGGGCGCCGTCCATGTTCACCGGCATATCAAAGGGTTGGAAAGTGGTCAATCGCGACTCCCAGAAAGGTGCGAACATGACCAACGTTATCGTCGCTGACAAAAAATTTGCCGACGCAAATCCGGAACAGGTTGCAAAATTCCTGCGTGTCTATATGCAGG
>JAABQY010000020.1 GCA_011391225.1 Desulfobulbaceae bacterium
GAAGAGATGGAAGCCCTGCAACTCGGTGCGGTACAGATGCTCGCCCCATCGCTTGCCAAATTCGGCCCTCTAGGGGCTAAAGAATTCGAGGTATTTGACCTGCCCTTTATCTTCAATAATTATGACGATCTGCATAAGGTCACCAAGGGTCCGGTTGGCCAGATGCTCATGGATAAGCTCGGACCGAAAGGCATCATAGGTCTTGCCTACTGGGATAACGGTTTTAAATCCTTTTCCGCCAACACTCCGATCAAGACCCCCGAAGATCTGAAAGGCAAAAAACTGCGCATCCAATCGTCAAAGGTACTTGAGGCCCAGATGCAGGCGATCAAGGCCATTCCCCAGGTAATGCCTTTCTCCGAGGTTTATCAGGCTCTGCAGACCGGCGTTGTCGACGGCACTGAAAATCCGATCTCCAACTTCTACACTCAGAAGATGCACGAAGTGCAGAAACACCTGGTAATTACCGACCATGGCTATCTTGGTTATGCGGTTATCGTCAATAAGAAATTCTGGGAAGGTCTACCAGCCGATGTCCGCGGCCAGCTGGAAACCGCAATGAAAGACTCGACTGATTACGCTAACAAAATCGCCAAAGCGAAAAATGATGAGGATCTCGCCGCCGTCAAGGTCTCCGGCAAAACAGAAATCACCGTACTGAATGAAGCGGAACGCTCCGCCTTCAGGGCCGCAATGGTGTCGGTGCACGACAAGATGTCCGACCGTATTGGCAAGGAGACCATCGACGCAGTCTACCAGGCAGTCGGTTTCAAAAAATAACGGCTACTCATAACAAGGAAGAACCTTAGGGGCGGGAGGCTTTTGCTTTCCACCCCCAAGGTTCTTTTCCTGGGAGGACATGTACGGTGGTAATGAAAGCTCTCAATCATCTGGAGGAATGGTTTATCTCATTCCTTATGGCAGGGGCGGTCCTGATCATTTTTATGGCGGTTGTGCATCGCTATACTGCTGGTTTGCAGATTCCGGTGGTGCAGGATTGGCTGCTCACAATAAATATGGGATGGGCCCAGGAACTGTGCATCATCATGTTCGTATGGATGGCCAAGTTCGGAGCCGCCTATGGTGTCCGAACCGGCATCCATGTCGGTGTCGACGTGCTGATCAACCAAATGAAGACCCAGCTGCGTAATAAATTCATCATCTTCGGATTGATGGCCGGTGCAACCTTTACCGCAATCGTCGCCACACTCGGTTTCAATTTTATCTGGGAAAACGGCATGCATTACGCGGTGTTCACCATGTTCGGCCTGGAGACCGGCGTGCTGCCGCAGGGACCGACAACGCCCGACCTCGAATGGCCGACCTGGGCAGTTTACAGCGCGGTTCCCTTCGGTTCCAGTCTCATGTGTTTCCGCTTCCTTCAGGTTCTCGTCAATTTCGTTAAGACCAAAGAATTGCCCCATCACGATCACAGCCATGTCGAAGGTGTCGACGAAACTGAGATTACAAAAGTGGTATCTTCCCCCACTGTGAGGGAGAAAATTATACCGGAAGATGACAAAGAGCAGCGTCAGACCGACAAGGAGGCCAAATCATGAGTTCAATTGTCCTTTTCAGCATTCTGCTGGCCCTGATGCTGACCGGCATGCCGATCTCCATCTCTCTCGGCCTCACGGTTCTGACCTTTCTCTTTACCATGACTCAGGTGCCTCTGGAGTCGGTGGCCCTGAAGCTGTTTTCCGGGATTGAGAAGTTTGAGATCATGGCAATTCCCTTCTTTATACTTGCCGGCAACTTTCTTACCCACGGCGGCGTGGCCAGGAGGATGATTAATTTTGCCACCTCCATGGTCGGCCACTGGCACGGCGGTCTGGCTCTCTCAGGCGTTCTTGCCTGCGCCCTTTTTGCAGCTGTCTCCGGCTCTTCTCCGGCAACGGTTGTCGCTATCGGTTCGATCCTTATTCCCGGCATGGTCAAGGCCGGTTTTCCTATGAAGTTTGGGGCCGGAGTCATCGCCACCTCTGGAGCGCTGGGGATCCTGATCCCGCCGTCCATCGTCATGGTTATGTACTCCATCGCCACCAACACCTCGGTGGGAGCCCTGTTCATGGCCGGGGTCATTCCCGGAATTTTCATGGCCTCAATGCTTGGCGGCACCACCTGGTATCGTGCAAAAAAGAACAATTACCCCCGCCAACCCAAGGCGTCGTGGGCCGTCCGGTTAAAAACCTTCCGCGAATCAATCTGGGGCCTGATGCTGATCATCGTCGTTATGGGCGGTATCTATTCAGGTATCTTCACTCCGACGGAAGCAGCGGCAATGAGTGCTGTCTATTCCTTCTTCGTTGCAGTGTTTATCTACAAGGACTTGACTCTGAAAAGTGTCCCGAAGGTACTGCTTAACTCGGCCAACATGTCGGCGATGCTGCTCTATATTATCACCAATGCGGTCATGTTCTCCTTTATTCTCGCCAATGAGAATATCCCCCAGGAGTTGACCAATTGGATTCTCGATATGGGCTTCGGCACCATCGCTTTCCTTCTGGCAGTTAACGTCCTGCTGCTGATGGCCGGTAACTTTATGGAACCTTCGTCGATCATGCTGATCTTCGCCCCAATCATCTTTCCGGTGGCGATGAAGCTAGGGATTGACCCGGTGCACCTGGGGATACTCATGGTGGTCAATATGGAGGTGGGAATGTGCCATCCCCCGGTTGGTCTTAACCTATATGTCGCCTCGGGACTCACCAAGATGGGCATCACCGAACTGACGGTCGCTGTCTGGCCATGGCTTTTAACCATGCTGGTTTTCCTGGTCATAGTCACCTACTGGCCGACTTTGTCGATCTGGTTACCGAGGGCCTTGGGTATGATGTAAAGAGGCTGAATTAATTTTCATAACGTGGTGGCTGCCCTCGGTCTGTCCACTGCGTTATGAAAGCCTCCTTCATAACACTTTGTTTGTTTCAACTACTTATTTATAGTCACTTTTATTCAAACCGTACTTGCGCATTTTGTCATAGAGGGTCTTCCTGGGAATATCCAGGCTGGCCATTACCTCCTTGATGCTGCCGCCGAATGAAACGAGAGCATGTTCAAGCAGGCTCTTTTCAAAACAATCGACCTGCTGCGGCAGCGAACGGTTCGGGACCAATTCGTCACCGGCAAGCATCTTCTCCAAAGACCAGTCAAATTGCCTGCCTAAAAGAACATAACGCTCCGCTAAATTTCTCAGTTCCCTGACATTGCCTGGCCACGAATAAGACATTAATCCATTCATCTGAATATTGCTCGGCATGGTCACTTCCTGCTGATAGCGATGGCCGGCGACCAGCAGAAAATGGTGAAACAACAGGGGAATATCTTCCCTTCTCTCACGTAGAGGCGGGATCTTCAGCGAAACGACATTGAGACGATAATACAGATCCTGACGAAATTTCCCTTGTTCAGCGGCGGCCAATAAATCTACCTTGGTCGCGGCAACCACCCGGAGATTTACGTGGATGACGCGATTCGAGCCAAGCCGTTCGATGGAGCGTTCCTGCAAAACCCGCAAGAGGTTTATCTGCAGACGTAAAGGCATAGATTCGATTTCATCAAGCAGAAGGGTCCCTCCATTGGCATGCTCGAATTTACCAATTCGCAAGGATTTCGCGTCGGTAAAGGCGCCGGCTTCATGGCCGAACAATTCACTCTCCATAATTGACTCAGCCACTGCACCGCAATTGATGGCAACAAAGTTTTTTTCTCTTCTCCTGCTGTTCTCGTGCAAGGCCCTTGCCACCAGTTCCTTGCCGGTTCCGGTTTCTCCTAAAATCAAAGCGTCTGCCCCGGTATCAGCGACCTGCGCAATGGTACTCCGGAGCTTTTCCATCGCTGGTGTTCGACCTATAATTCTCGGTCCGGGGGCGCTGTGCAATTCCAGCTCTCGGCGGAGATTACGATTTTCCAGTGTCAGAGCGCGTTTTTCGAGCCCCCTTAACACAGTTTTGACCAATCTCTCAGAGGAATAGGGCTTTTCGATAAAATCATAGGCGCCATCGCGCATCGCTTTGACAGCGGTTGATATATCACCGTGTCCGGTGATGAGAATAACCGGTAAATCCTCATCAATTTTTTTGACTTCAAGGAGAAACTGCAAACCGTCCATTCTTGGAAGACGAATGTCGCAGACGACAACACCGGGCCATTCTCTGGTGAGAAGCTCAAGTCCCGTTTCTGCATATTCTTCACAAATGACTTGAAGATCTGCCAGTTCAAGCGTCTGTTTATTAGCCTGTCGGATATGCTTTTCGTCATCGATAAAAAGCACCTTTGCATTAGAGGTCATAGTTCTATTGTGTGCGTTCCAAGGTGAATTCAAAACGGGCCCCACCTTTACTCCGAGCAAGACGTATCTGCCCACCAAAATCCCGTACAATTCGATCACTGATGGTCAGCCCAAGCCCTAAGCCCTGCCCCGACTTTTTCGTTGTAAAAAACGGTTCAAAGATATTTTGAAGATGTTCCTCAGCAATCCCCGGACCATTATCATCAACGGCTACTAGCACTTTCTCACCCTTGCCATTGCATTCTATGGTAATTTCTTTAACTTCTTGCCCTTCCATGGCCTGCAGGGCATTTGACATAAGATTTACCAGGACCTGTTGCAACAACACATGATTAGCGCGAGCCTCCAGATCAACAGGTATGACGTTGATTGTCATCGATATTCCAGCCTTTTTCAAGCTTGGATTGACAATTTCCAAAGCGCCGTCAATGACACCGTGTAAAGGGACAGTGACAATCTGACCACTCGATTTTTTGGAGAAAAGTTTTAACTGTACGCCGATTTGCGCCATACGTTCCGTTAGTTCCCCGATCTGTCCAAGATTCCACATGGCCTCATCCAAACGCCCTTTCTCAAGAAATTGTTTGCCGTTATCAGCGTAACTTCGAATGGCAGCCAGTGGTTGGTTGAGTTCATGGTTGATTCCCGCAGACATCTGACCTAGTACAGCGAGTTTTGCGGCATGAATCAATTCTTTTCGTGTTCTTTTCAGTTTCACTTCCGTCTGTTGTCTGTCAAGGATCTCCTGGCGCAAAAGTTCGTTGGTCGCAGTAAGTTGCTGTGTGCGGATAAGAACCCTTGACTCGAGCTGTTCATTGGCTTCCCGCAAGGCCTTCTTGCTGGTCGTTTCGATTCGGTTGAGTTCCGCCAGACGTTGTTTTCGCTGAAGAAAAAGGAGCAACATGATGTAAAAAACAGTCAACCCCAAGGTAATCAAGATGTTCACCAGCAACACCTTGATTTGTAACTCTCTGGTATCCGTTAAAATGTGGACATTCCAGCCGGCATGGGGCATAAATTGCGACTGTTTCATAACTCTCATCTTTTCTATATCTTTCCCTACGTCAATGGTGAGAAGCTGCACATCCTCCTCATAGGTGATGAGATTATCGGCAAGTGGTGTCAGAACAGTATCCGGATATCGCTTATTTTCCTCAATACTTTTCAACACATCGGGGGCTAACGGCCGCAACGTCTTATATCGCCATTCGGGATTGGTGGTGATAAAAACGACACCATCCGGATCGCTGACCAGAAAACTTTCGTCGCGTTGCGCCCATTTCTGCTCAACCGAATCAATATCTATTTTAATGACCACTGCGCCAAGGATCTCTGCGTCTTTTTCAACTGGATAAGCAAAATAGTACCCACGTTTTGAAGATGTTGTGCCAATGGCAAAATACCGCCCGAGTTTCCCTTTCATGGCTTCTTGAAAATAGGGCCGATAACTGAAATTTTGACCGATAAACGGGTGTTTTTCGTTCCAATTGCTGGCAGCGATGGTTAAGCCTTCTTTGTTCATTAAATATGTATCAAGGGAATCGCTCACACGGTTAATGGTTTCCAGATATTTATTGAGAGTTTCAACGCGATTTTCCTCAAAAGGATGCAGAAGAGTATTGACCAAATTGCTGTCAATTGCAAGCAATATTGGGAGGCTTTCGTATTTACCTAACACTCCATGAAGGTAATTACTATAAAGTTCAAGGCGGATATTGCCCTGAATCTTAAGGTCAGCCATACCTCGTTTATACGTCCATGCGGACACCACATTGAGTATCAGGATGAGGAAACTGAAAAATATAAGAAAGCTGATAACTCCTTTTTGTTTTTTCGTTATCATCAATCTTATATAAACCCTTTAATTTTATAAGAGAAGTTTATGTATCGCTATGTTCAGGATTACGAGGACCATGGCATCAAGAATCTGAAAAATGATGAATCTGTCCGGGTACAAAAAAAGACCTGGTATGTATGCATCCGGAAACCCAAAAAACGGCGTGGATATGTTATTGCCGTACCTGTAAACCGACATTTTATCTTGTCTCAACGCCAACCGCTCGAACAGCATCCTTGACCTCCTGAATAGTCACGTCTTTCCGATGAAAGATTCCCGCCGCAAGAGCTGCTTCCGTTCTGGTCTCCTGAAAAACATCCACAAAATGTGAAGCTCTGCCTGCCCCGCTTGAGGCAATAACTGGAATGGAGACATATTGTTTCACCAGGTTTATTAACTCAAGATCAAAACCAGTGTTCGTTCCATCACGGTCGATACAATTGAGCAGTATTTCACCGGCCCCCAGTTCCTCACAGCTCGTAACCAATTGAATGACATCAAGATTTCGTCCTTCCCTGCCACCCTTAACGGTACATTGATACCAGCAATACTGCTCACCACCGGGCCCTGGAAAGTCCGTGCTTATGGTCGTATGATCAGTCTGTTCCAAAGACTGCACATACACACGACGTGGGTCTACTGAGATTACGACAGCCTGTGCACCGTAAACATTTGAAATCTGTTCAATTGAGCTTTTGCCGGTCTTTTTTCCTGTCTTGAGATAATCCTCCACCGCATACACTGCATCACTGCCAATGGAAACCTTATCGGCACCGGAGCGAAAATACGCTGAGGCCACGTCCAGAGAAGTCGAGGCCTTGCCGGTGGCATCGGTAAATTCTCTTATCCCGCCGCCTATGGTAAGAGGGACGAAGACATTTTCCGAGGTTTTCTCCAACACCGCAAGCATAGGTTGATCCTGAAGAGGATAATCCCGGAAGCCGGTAATATTAAGAAAGGTGATTTCGTCAGCGCCCTCTTCATAATATCTTCGTGCCAAATCGACCGGTTTGCCGAGGTTTCTCACCAGGCCTTCATGGCGGACATCGTATTGATCGCCTTTGGTGACCACGAGATCACCCTGGTCGTTGCTGCGGACATCAAGACAGGCAATGATCCTTTTGGCGATTTTTGTTTCCTGCAGCAGATCTATAGGTCGTGGTGCTGAGACCAGTGAATTGTCAACATCTTGTGCAAGGAAATTTCCAAGAATTTTCAACCCGGTGGAACCACTTTTTTCCGGATGAAACTGAAAGGCACTGATGTTTCCCTTTTCCACTGCCGAAACGAATTCTGTACCATAATCAGTGACCGCCAACAGCCAGTCCGGCCCGGTATTTTCAACCTTTGCATGATAGGAATGGACAAAATAGAGTTTCTCATGGTCATAACTGTTTATAAGTACTGAGTTTTTCAGTAGTCGAATACCATTCCAGCCAATTTGCGGAACTGAAAGCTCCTTGGTGGAGAATCGTATCACCTGGCCGGGAATAACGCCCAAGCCGTGAACGCCGGGAGATTCTTCGCTCCCCTCATAGAGCGCCTGAAGGGCTACGCATATGCCGAGAAATGGCTTGTTTTCGAGTATTCGCCTTTTAAGCGGTTCCAAGTATCCCCTTTCTTGCAGGCGGGTCATAACCAGACCAAAACTGCCAACTCCGGGAAAAATCAATTTTTCGGCAGTCAATATATCCTCGGGCGACAGGACATCATTGATTTCGTAACCAAGCTTACGAATTGCGTTTCGGACACTTCGCACGTTGCCGGCCCCATAATCTAAAAGAGTTATTTGCATCACCTTCCACCAAATTTAATCAAATCTTAGTATAGTAGCGTCCATTCGCACAATTACGACACAGCACTTTTCCAGCGGATATCTCATCCCTGCTGTCCTGCACCCAATCGGCACAGCTTTCGCATTGCACTCGCCGCAATGGCCTACCGGGCAAATCTTCCTTAGGGATGACAAGAGAAACCCGCTCAATACGGAAAAGTTCATTTTCCGGCATAATTTTATAGGCTTCGAGTTGTCTTGCATATTTATCGGTGATCTCAGAACAGTAGTTTTTGGCAAGTTCACGGGCCTCTTCTAAGGCAGTGACTCGAACTGCTTTGCCCGACTCAAGGTTCACAAATGTGGCTGCCATGATCCCATGGTCAAGCCATTTCATAGATCTTTTTCCAAGACTGCAGCCAGTTACCGATTGAATTGCATCGGTCGCACAACGGTCAATCTCGACAATAACATAGAGCTTCTTGCGATCACCACCCTGGGGATCATCTATTCCCAACAGCGTCAAGGCCAACATGCTCATGCGTACACCAATAACTTGCCCAGCGCAGATATGACCGTGAATACGAGTTGATACCTGCAGCAACTCTTCAAAAGATTTCATTGTTCCATTTCCTTTTAATGTATATATAAAGGCCTAAGAATACTTGTCGAGAAACCGGGGTGTCAATCTATAACAATAGAGAAAACAAAAAGGCCGTTCCATAAAAAACGGAACGGCCTTTGGGGCGATACAAACCATCAAGCTATGCTCAGCAACACTGTTACATTGTCTAAAGATCCACCTTTGCTACGCCTTCGCATCCTTGTAAGCATTCGAACAGACACTGTAACCTTTTGGAAAGTTCCTGTTGCGCCAGCACATTAACAGTTACCGTATCTTTATGTTAACAATACCAGACAGGGATTAGTTGATAGCCTCGGACAATTTACTGCCAGCTTTAAACTTCACAACTTTTTTCGCAGGAATTTTAATAGCTTTTCCTGTTTGTGGATTTCTACCCTGACGAGCATCGCGCTTGGAGACAGAGAACGTGCCAAAACCAACCAGGGTAACCTTGTCCCCCTTGTTCAGGCTTTCGGCGATCGCTGCAAGAGTGCCGTTCAGTGCTTTTTCGGCAGCTGCTTTGCTGATATCCGCTGCACCTGCAATGCTTTCAATGAGTTCCTTCTTGTTCATGAATTCCTCCCTGCTTAATCTTTCTTTACAAGTCTAACAGGACAACGTGTGCTGCCCTCCTTCCCCCTGAAGATGATGCTTTACCTAAACTCTTCTCAATTGTCAAAAAGAAACTCTCCAAAAGTGCTTTTCGACGAAAAAAACAGAATGCTACAACCCTTTATATTCAGGGCATTACATCCATAACAAGGCACCATAATTGAATCAGAAATCAGAATCAAGTAATAATTTGTTGCATTATTAATAAGTTTGCCCTTTTTCCATGAAAGCTCATCGTCCTGTGAGGCTGAGCACAACCGGAGCAAGGTGCAAACCCATAAAATACGCCTGAACTCGTGCCCTGTTCTGTGCATGGCAAAAGGCATTTATATCGTTTTCATGTACTTCCACGATGGTACAAGATGGATGCACTCTTACCCTGCAGCCCAAAAATCCATTGCCGTGGAGAAAATGTTCCGCCATTTCAATGATACGTAAGGTCTCTTCTGTAATAGGAGTATGAGCTGGGGTTCTTGTCGCCAAGCAGGAATTTGAGGGCAAGTCAAAATTCGATAAACCGAGTGCTTGGGCAAGTAGTCGCACCTCTGGCTTTGTCAAACCGACATCCGCAAGAGGAGTTATGACCCCCAACTCACTTACCGCCCGTAAACCTGGCCGTTCCTCATGGCGATCATCGCTATTTGTACCGTCGGCGAGGGTTGCAAAACCCGAAGCAGGCATGTTTTCCAGCAAGGCGGTGTACATTCTCTTTTTGCAGTAGTAACAACGGTCATTGTCATTGGCGACAAATTCCGGCCAAGACAAAGGCAAAACTGCAATTTCTACTAAAGAGATTGCATGGGGGAAATTCTTTTCAAATACTCCTCGGCTTCCTGCCAGGGATGCCGAAGAGCTTAAAATCGAGCGAGCAAAGAGTGGCAATACATTTTCCGGGCCCAAAGCGGCTAGAGCCGCATACAGCAAAAGGGTGGAATCTACTCCCCCGGAAAAAGCAACAGCTATCTTCCGATATGGCCGAAGTGCTTGGAGGAGCTGATCGAATTTTCTTTGGTCGGAGAGCATAGGATACTCATCACCTTTGGCCGTCCGGCAAGAACTCAGCTGGTGGATTGAGGAAGAATTTCCCGTCGACGATTCTTTTTTGCAGTATTTCTGCAATTTCTCGGGCCTTGACGACACTTGAAAGGGGCGCTGCCCGCACTTTTTTGCCGTTAACCTCAATCTCTCCTGATTTCAGTTGCGCATAACTGACCTCGCCATAACTTCTCGAGATACCGTTCGTATAATCATAGCCATAGTCGATAACCTGGGTAAAAATTTCCTCATCGGATACCCCGGTATACGCTGCCATCTCTGCATCGAGAATGGGGATAGGAATGCCGAGCCCTAAGGCCAGAGAATTGCCATACCCAAGGATAGATACACCCCGAAGCCACTCCGGTGACATGAGCTTCAAATCACCTTGCACCATGATTGTTCCGGCTGGTTTTTTCGGTACACCGTTATCGCTCCGGGGAGCCTTGGGGTTATGTTGCGTCCCTCTCCAGGTCACATACCCATTTGCTCCACCAAGAAAAATCCGAGTTCCGACACCAATGGTTCTATAATATGGATCGTTCAACAGGGGACTCAATTCTCCGGCGCTGCAGTAATTGGCATTACGGCAATTGGGTTTCAACATTCCCATATAGGTATAGACGGCTTTGTCCGAAAGATTTACGGCACAATTATAGTTCTGGTAGCCATTCCTTGGATTGCACAGCAAGGCATAGGGGAGGTCATCCAAACCCACTTCTTTTTTCATTTTTTTACCGGCATAACAATCAGTTCCGTAGGCTTTGGCCTCGAGCAGCATTTTTTTGCCGCGCAAAAGATCCTCAATGACGTGTCCCCCGCCATATCTGAATTCACCGGGATAAATTTTATTAAGAGGATCGTCCTCAGCTGGTTCAGTGACACCCAGATAAGCATCAACAGCGGCAAGACCAGCATAAGCGGGAACTTTGTTGATCCAGACTTTGGAAGCTTTTATTGTCGGTATCATTTGCCCGAAATTAAAAAACATTCCAGACGAACACATCGGAGCAAAGGTGCCGGTGGTCACAACATCCACCTTTCTGGCCGCCCCTTCCGGGCCATTTTTTTTGACAATTCCGACCATTTCTTCAGCCGTGACGACAACCGCCTCACCCGCTTTGATTCTGGCGTTTATTTCTTCATACGATTTCTTAATTATCTTCTCACTCATCTTCTAACCTAGGTTATGAAAATTTTTAAAACAAAAAAACTGGATTTTATAAAGGTTGTCCTCTTCCCGACCCGAACAAATATAGCCCCCTTTTACACCTTGACATAGCCATTTCTTTGGCCTAATTTATTTAATTTCTATTAATTCAGTCAACATCAAACTCTTTCATTGCGTAAATATCAAGGAGCAGCATGAAATCAGAGCAGAAAAAAGCAATCCTGTCAGGACGCGATGCAATTGATGCGATTGATAACAACATATTGTCCCTGCTCAAAGAGCGGCTCAACTGTGCTAAAGAAATAGGCAAACTCAAGGATGAAGGAAATCGTGCTAAATGGGACCCTCTTCGGGAACGGCAGATTTACGACAGGTTGGTAAGGGACAATAAAGAGGTCTTCCCCAATGATGCACTGAAGTCCATTTTCCACGAAATCATTACCACCTGCAGACTGTCGCAAAGAAAGGCCGTAGTCGCTTTTTTGGGCCCGGATGCCACCTTCAGCCACCTCGCCGGGGTAAAATATTTTGGCCATTCGGCCGATTATAAGGCAATGGAGACCATTGACGATGTCTTTGCCGAGGTCGATAAAGGGCGAACCAGATACGGTATAGTTCCGGTTGAAAATTCCATTGAGGGTGCAGTTTTTTCCACCCTCGATTGTTTCATGAAATACAAAGTACAGATCTGTGGTGAGCTGCAGCTTGAAATCAGCCACAATCTCGTTTGCATATCTGGAAATATGGAGGATATTCAAACTGTTGCATCGCATGCTCAACCGCTTGCCCAGTGCCGGGAATGGCTGCGCAAACATCTCCCCGCTATCCCTACCCTGCCGGTATTTTCCACGGGTGCTGCGGCGCAAATGGCGGCAAACAACCCGAATATCGGCGCTATCGCCTCGTCGCTGGCTATCACCACCTACCAATTGCAGGTCGTCGTCCAGGGAATTGAGGATTATCGCGGCAACACTACGAGATTTCTTATTATCGGCAAAAAGTCGCCATCAAGGAGTGGACTCGACAGAACATCGCTTTTGATCGGAACCATGGATCGTCCCGGTTCCTTGAATGAGATTCTCACGGCACTCTCCCAAGAAGACATCAACCTGGCCAAAATAGAGTCCCGCCCGATTAAAGGCAAACAATGGAAATATTTATTTTTTCTTGATATGCTCGGACATATTGAGGATGCCAAGATACAAAGAGGTTGCGAACGAATGAAAGCCATGTGTTCCTATTTTGAGTGGCTGGGTTCATATCCGCAAAGCGACGATTTATCCACCGATTCTTGACATTTGCCCGGAACATGTCTGTCGCTCTCGCACCGCGAATTCCTTCTGCAGTGCGTGGCCTTGCGGCTTATCTATAATGGTTTGCCGGATGATGGCAATAAGCTCCGCATCGGAAGCCCCACCGCGGAGGAGGATTTTCAGGTCTGTTTCTCTGTCATTGAGCAAACACGCGCGAAGTTTTCCCTCGGAGGTCAACCGCAGCCTATTGCATTGGTCACAAAAATGATGACTTATGGGGCTGATAAATCCGACAGATCCCTTTTGTCCTCCGGGAGTTTGTAACTCATACATTCGCGCCGGTCCTTCGCCATGACTTTTTCGAAAAGGAGTCAGTGTTCCGACCTCGGAGATGAGGACCTTGATCTCTTCCGAGCTGATAAACTGATCTTTCTGCCAGGTGCTTTTATCTCCTACCGGCATGAACTCAATAAACCGAACCTGAAACGGTTGTTCGACGGCCATTCGGGCAAAGTTAATAAATTCATCATCATTTACCCCCTTCATGGCGACCACATTGACTTTAATCTTAAAACCGAGGCGTTTGGCTTCAAGAAGTCCATCCCAAACGCTCGAAAAACGATCTTTACCGGTAATTTTTGTAAATTTTTCCGGCACGAGAGTGTCCAGCGACACATTGAGTTGGCGAATTCCGGCATTGAAAAGCCTTTGGGCATATTCCTCCAGCAGCACGCCATTTGTGGTTAAACGGACCTCGGTCAAACCCTCCAGAAGGAACAATTGTTGAATAAAATCAAGAATCCCTCTTCTCACCAGCGGTTCCCCGCCGGTCAGACGCAATTTGTTCATTCCCTGTGAAACAGCAAGACGCACCACATGTAATAATTCTTCATAACTGAGAAGTTCGCTGTGGTTCAGAAATTTTCCGGTTTTTACCTGGCCGTCCCGGTCCTCGTCATCCCTTGGCATGCAATAGATGCATCGCAGGTTACAGCGATCCGTTAGGGACAGCCGCAGATAAGTAATTGTCCGGGAAAACTGATCAATAAGAAGTGCTGCGGGGGAGTTATACTTTGTCACTGGAGGCTACTTTCAGAAGAATTATTAATAATGTGCAGATATTGACTTTCAACCGCTCCATCTATATACTGACGGACGCTTGCTTGCAAACACTATTAACACAATCAGCATTACATACAACCTGAAAAACATATTTCGTCATGCGTGTCCTTGGCATTGAGAGCTCCTGTGATGACACAGCGGCTGCGGTTCTTGAAGATCACCGAATTCTCTCCAGCGTTCTCAACTGCCAGGATTCCATACATGCAAAATTCGGCGGCGTGGTACCAGAACTAGCGTCGAGGAAACACCTGCAATTTATCAATGCTGTTGTGGAAAATGCCTTATCGAATGCCGGCATCCAACTTTCCGATATTGACTTGATTGCCGCAACCCAAGGACCTGGATTGATCGGCTCATTGCTCGTTGGCTTTTCATATGCCAAGGCCTTTGCTCATGTAAGGGAAATTCCCTTTGTTGGTGTCGACCATATGGCTGGGCACATTCTTTCGGTCTTTCTCGGTGAGGAAAAACCGACTTTCCCTTATATTGCACTGATTGTTTCCGGTGGTACATCCTCGATTTTTCTTGCCGAGGAATTTCATCAGTTTCGTTTGCTTGGTCGCACCCGAGACGATGCGGCTGGTGAGGCCTTTGACAAGGTTGCAAAGCTCTTAGGTCTTGCGTATCCAGGCGGACCCAATGTCTCTGCAACGGCTGTTGATGGTGATCCCCGTTATGTGCGTTTTCCACGAGCTTGGCTGGAGGGCAAATCTCTTGATTTCAGTTTTAGTGGTTTGAAGACAGCGGTTCTCAGTCATGTCAAACAACAGAAAATGAAGAACGCCGGGTTGCAATTGAGTGATATATGTGCCTCTTTTCAGGAAGCGGTGGTGGAGGTTCTGGTTGAGAAATCGATCCTTGCTGCGCAAACCCACAATATTTTCACCTTGGTCGCTGGTGGCGGTGTGTCTGCAAATAAAAGATTGCGGGAAGTCTTCACCAAGAGATGCCACGAAGAAGGGATCACCTTTCATGCTCCAGAGCCAGAATATTGTACAGATAATGCGGCCATGATTGCTTTTGCCGGATACCATAAATTCAACAAATATGGGGCCCATGAAAGGGATCAAGATGTCTATTCCCGATCCCAGCTCGGCTGACTTAGTCTTCTCAATTAGGCCTACATGACAAAACACAAAACCCAGAATACACTCAAAAATCACCAACTCGCCCCGAAAAAGCGTCTTGGCCAGAACTTTCTCGTCAACAAACACACAGCGGAAGCTATAGTCCGGGCCGGAAATGTATCGGACACCGACACCATTCTTGAAGTCGGTGTTGGGTTAGGGGCGCTCACCCTTCCCCTTGCTGCCGCAGCACACCATGTGTACGGGTATGAAATCGATCGCGGTATTATCAGGTTTCATGAAGATGAAGGCGACCTCCCGGCGAATGTGACGCTTGTCCATGAGGATATCCTTACCGCTGATTTCCAGAAAATTGCCGAATTATGCGGTGGTTCGCTAAAAATTCTTGCAAACCTCCCTTATTCAATATCAAATCCCTTCATTTTCAAGTTAATTGATAACGCATCGTTGATTGATTGTGCCACCATAATGCTGCAAAAAGAAGTTGCCGATCGCCTTACGGCGCAGCCATCTACAAAAGAATACGGAGTGCCCACGGTTTTGCTTGCCAGTTGCGCCACGGTAAAAAAACTTATGACCCTGAAACCGGTAGAATTTCATCCTCGGCCGAAAATTGACTCGGTGGTAATCGCCATTGAATTTACCGCCAGCCCGAAAAAGCAAGGTGCTGGTGAAGCATCTCTCTATGATTTCAGTCTGTTAAAGAATATCGTCAGAACAACCTTTAATCAAAGAAGAAAAACCATTCTTAATACCTTAAGTGGAGGCAGTTGGTTTATTGCTTCCGGGGAAAGTACTCAATCGGAAATTAAAAAGCTCACTGAAGCAGTTATACTGACAGCCAATCTTTCCCCCACCGCTCGACCGGAAACCCTTACGGTAAGCGATTTTATTTCTTTAACCAAAGCGATGCAAAAACAGCAATTTGAGCTCAAAACCTTGACTCATGACGTATAATGTTCCAGTTGTTTGCTTCTCTTCAACGACTGTAATAATGGCTTTTCTTGCAAGGTAGAAAGGGGACTACTGAGTTTTAGCCGGTCCAACTGTTTTAGCACGTGGAATTTTTTGCAAAAACAATAAAAATATGGTCTTTAAGATTTCAGGACATTCTGTTGGTACATTCAAGACAACGTTTTTCACCAGTGGAAGAGCATGAAAACCCCAGAAACGGACCTTGACGCCTTTTCACCAGGGACGGCATCAAAGGCCGTTAAATTTCTTATCTACAGCCATGAGCAAGCCTTTCGCCACATGACTATGTGGCGTTCGGACAAGGAGCAGTTGCTCTACATGATCACTGATGAAGTTTTATTCAATGTCTGGGATGCCCTCAGTCTGTCAATAGATCAGGAACACCGCGAAGTCTATTATCCCTATCTTCCCCATGTTTTTGATCTGCTGATCGAGACTGAAGACGGACACGAAATCTGCGATTATCTGACTTTCATCGAAGACGCCAAAATGGGTGCGGTGAAGGGTGATACACTCAGCAAGAGGAGAGCTTGGCGGGTAGTCGATGTCCTGATGAGATATCGGAAAGCTATCTCAGCGCAATCCGAGAACACCGATGAAGATTGAGGCTGCTTTGTTGTAATTTTTGTGGCGTTCAGGTCAAGATGATTTAATACCAATGCCAGAAGCATCTTGCCTTCCCTTTGGACTCCTTTTCAAAATTAAGCCATGACCACCAACTCTAAAAAGACACTCATCATTCCTTCAATTCCCCAGGTCATTGTCCCACCCCATCCCCAGTGGCCACCACTTTCGGCAGCGGAGTTCTGGGCTTTGAAAGAAAGGATTAAGACACTCTTGAAGAGGCAGAATGCAGTCCTCGTGGCTCACTATTATACGGACGGAGCCCTGCAGGATCTGGCCGAAGAAACCGGCGGTTGTGTTGCCGACAGTCTGGAAATGGCGCGCTTCGGCACCACCCATCCCGCTGAAACCCTGGTTGTAGCCGGGGTTCGTTTTATGGGCGAGACCTCAAAAATTCTCAATAATGAAAAACGGGTATTGATGCCCGACCTCGGAGCCACGTGTTCTTTGGATGAAGGTTGCCCCTATGCGCTCTTTGCGTCCTTCTGCGATCAACATCCCAACCACACCGTTGTCGTATACGCCAATACCAGCGCCGAGGTGAAGGCCCGTTCCGATTGGGTGGTAACCTCAGGAATTGCTTTGCCGATAGTTCGTCACCTTGCTGATCAAGGAGAAAAAATCCTCTGGGCACCTGACAAACATCTTGGACATTATGTGCAAAAGCAGACCGGTGCGGAAATGATTTTTTGGCCCGGATCGTGTGTCGTCCATGAAGAATTTCGGGCAGTTGCCCTTGAACGGTTGCGCAAACTTCACCCCAACGCCGCCATCCTTGTCCATCCCGAATCGCCTGAGGCGGTAATCGCCCAAGCGGATGTGGTTGGATCAACCACTGCCCTGATAAATGCTGTTTCTACTCTGCCCAATATGGAGTTTATTGTTGCTACGGACAAAGGCATTTTTAACAAAATGCGTCAGGTCGCCCCTGGAAAAATCCTTCTAGAGGCACCAACCGTTGGCGAAGGGGCTACATGTCAGAGCTGCGCCAATTGTCCATGGATGGGTATGAACTCCCTCCATAACCTGGTCGATGTTCTTGAAACAGGGAAAAACGAAATACTCGTCAGTCCTGAACTGGCGGGCAAGGCTAAGATTCCTATCCGCAGGATGCTTGACTTTGCTGCACGCATGAAAAAACAACAAATATCTGTTGGTGTTGGCCAAAAGGGGTGAAATCGACGGTGTGCAAAATTCGTTTTATACCTGCCCCTCATCCAGGAGCCATTGCGAGTAGCGAGGGGCAAGAATTTTCCAGCTAAACCTCTCGGTAATGGCATGTGCAGTGTCGAGGGGCAGTCGAGAATTCTGCCTTACTGCTTGGGCAAGAATTCCACTTAACTCGCAATCATGGTAAAGATAGGCTTTTTCAAAAAGTTCCGGATATGCCAACCGCGCCGGTAAAAGCGGAAAACATCCGGCCCGAACCGCTTCGATAATGGCGATACCAAAGAATTCATGTAAAGCCGTCGACACCACCACATTTCCCCGGCAAAGCAGGGCAATGTAATCCGCATAGGAAGCGGCGTAGCCATAATGCAGAACTCTTTCACGAAAAATCTTCTTCGCGTCGGTAAAACACCGAGGACTGTTCGGAAAGTCTTTGCCGAGAAGCATGAGGCGAAAATCGATACCCGAAGAAGATAATTCGCTTAATGCCTCAAAGAATTGGTCCGGGTTCTTATCATGCTCCCAACGATGATTCCAGACGATAACCGCTGGGCCTGGTTCTAAATCTTTTTTCTGCCGGTCTATTGTCGTAAAATCAATGCCCGGAAAGAGAATACAACTCCTGCCTCGGAGTTCGTCAAGAGTCCGAGAAAGCCCCATATCTGCAGCGGTTTGCAAATATTTCCGGCATCCTGCAAAAAACGTTTCAGCATTATACGATGAATTGAAGGCGATTTTATCAGAGGCCAGGGCGGAATTAAAATTGATAGCTGCAAATTGGAAATTCTTCGACTCGGGCTGCCTTTCAGGGTAGAGCAGTTGGTTTTCATGGAAATAGGTGCAAAATTTTGTATCTTGGTCCCACCCCTTGACCCTGGTAAGCAGGGCGCGAAGGACAGCGACATCAACAAAGGAAGAACATAAAACTACATCAAACCGCCGTTCACTGTAAGGAAGACCATTAATTTGATCAATGCACCAAAGGGCCGAGAGTTGCATGCGCATCTTCCACTTCCGTGCTGGCAAAGTGAACGTCGTGTATACCGCTGCAACATTGGCCTGTAATCCTTCGAGGAAAAAACGGTGTGAGCCGCCGTAATACGGTTCCAGGATGAGTACACGTTTCATTTTTTTCATTGATCAGGCGGTTTCCCTCAGAATCATGAGCAATGTGTTTAAGGCTTTTTGCTGAGAAGCTGGAGGACTCTGTCTAAAAGCAGATCGGCGGAATGCAACTTAGTGGTATGAGGCAAGGTCTCTGCACCTGATGCAGAGATTACCAGGATCTGGTTGAACTCAACTTCAAAGCCCGTGGTGTCACCGCTTATATCGTTGACGGCGATAAGATCAAGATTCTTGGCCAGGAGTTTTCTTCGCCCTTCCTCCAAAAGATTGGTGCTTTCCGCCGCAAAACCAACGAGGATTTGACCAGCTTTTTTCCTTTTTCCCAATTCCAGCAGAATATCCGGGTTGCGTGTCAAAACCAATTCTCTGGCAATTTTTTCCTTTTTCATCTTATGGACATAAACGGTTTCCGGTCGATAGTCGGCAACAGCCGCGGCTTTTATGATTACTGAAGAATTTGCCGCATGGGCAAGCACTGCATCGTTCATTTCCTGGGCGGTCTGGACTTTAAAAAGTGTCACCCCCTGTGGACATGTTAGAGCACTGGGACCGCTGATGAGAGTAACTTCGGCGCCACGCCTACAGGCGGCTTGAGCCAAGGCATATCCCATTTTTCCGGATGATCGGTTGCTTAAAAACCGCGCCGGGTCAAGGGGCTCCCGGGTTGGGCCGGCGGTAACAAGAATTTTAAATCCCTGTAGATCTTGAAAGCTGAGGCTTTGGGCCAGATGTTCCCTGACTCCATCCCACTCGGCGAGACGCCCCTCACCTTCCTCTTTGCAAGCCATCTTTCCGCAGGCCGGATCGATTACTTTATATCCAAGATCCTTTAATATCTTGAGATTTTTTTGTGTCGCCGGATGGCTATACATCCGAACGTTCATGGCTGGACAGACAAAAACTTTTGACCGAGTAGCCAAGACCATGGTGGTAAGAAGATCGTCGGCTATGCCACCGGCCAGTTTGGCTATAATATTGGCTGTTGCCGGGGCAATCACGACAAGGTCGGCGTCCCTGCCAATGCTGATATGGGCCATGGCATCTTCTTTGCCCCGGCCAAACATTCCGGTATGAACGCCGTTTCCCGAAAGGGCGGCAAAGGTGAGCGGAGTGACGAATTCGGTTGCCGAAGAGGTCATAACCACCGAGACAATCGCCTCTTCCTTGGCGAGATCACTCACCCACCCGGCAACCTTAAAAGCAGCAATCGACCCGGACACCCCGATGACGATCTTTTTACCGGCAAAGACATTCTGCACCATTTTCCACCTCGCTTTTGTTCAGGAACAAACAAAAGGTTTTTGATTGGGTGTTAATACGCTCCATTCCTCTTAAACATGCAGTAAACAGTTTTGATAATAATTTTGATGTCGGTCCAAAGAGAAAAGTTGAGAATATACCAGTCATCCATTTTTACTCTTTCCTCATACTCATCAACATTCGAGCGACGCCCAACCTGCCAGGGACCGGTAATTCCAGGCTTCATTGAACAGTACCTGCCGGCGCTTTCTTTGTAAAATTCATTCAATTCATTACCGACAATCGGTCTTGCACCGACGACACTCATGTCGCCACGGATCACATTGATAAACTGAGGGAACTCATCAAGACTCGTTCTTCTTAAGAAGTGCCCGATACGCGTTATCCGCGGGTCATTTTTTAATTTATAACTCTGGGCCCATTCCTGGCGCAGGCCCTCGTTTTCAGCCAGTATCGTGTGCAGTTCCTGGTCGGCACCGACGCACATGGTTCTAAATTTCAAGCAATTGAAGGTCTTTCCGGCAGCAGTAATCCGCGTATGACGGTAAAAGATCGGCCCACCGTCACTGAGCTTAACCAATAGAGCAATCAAGAGGGTAAGCGGCAAAGTCAAGATGAGAGCTGCCAAGGAGAAGACTACATCGAAACTTCGCTTCCATTCGGTATTCGGGTTGAAATTGAGAATGAGAAGCTCGCCTAGCGATTGAATTTCTGCATGGTGCAGTCCATATACATACAGGTCTGGCACCAGGTAGATGCGAGCACCGAGAGAACGACATTCCCGAAGAATTCGGAAAATTTTCCTTTCCGCTCGCATCGGCAGGGCAATATAAACATAATCGATATCGTGCAACTCAAGAAATTCGGTAATCGAAGCGGTGTTGCCGAGAATCGGCTTGCCTTTCACTTCTGCTTTGGCCTCGTCATCGATTTTATCGTCAAAAAAACCGATCACCTCAATTCCCGCCCAAGGCATGGTCTCAACCTGTTTCAACAGATTGATGCCAAGATCACCCGCCCCAACGATCACTGCCCTTCGCACATTCTTGCCGTTTTGGCGAATCATGCACAGCGTCTTCCGGACAACAATATGAACGATAAAAATAAGCACCGGGGTGGTCATCGACCAAATGAGGATGGTTACCCGAGAATACGCCTCGGAAATTTTAAAGACAAAAAAGTAGAACAACAAAATCCCGACTACCGCGCCCCAGGCCTTGAGGATAACCAAAAATTCACGAAAATATTTCCAGCCCCGCCATGAACGGTACAGCTGGAAAGATTGAAAGGTTATAAAACACAGTACAAAAACAATAAACATCAGGCGAGTGTAGTACGGACTCCAGGGAACTCTGTACCAGATAACCAGCAAGGCAAGATATCCCACGGCCAGCAGACAGTCAAAGATATGTAAAAAACGGGCAATGAGAGAACTTTGTTCTCTAAGATTAATAGACAGCATATTTCACTTAAGGTAGTCAGCGACTGAGGTAGCTGGATCCAGCAATCATCCGCAGTCAGTCATCGTTCTATGGGTGTCTTTGCCACCATGGCTTTTGCATACTCAAATGAGGCCGCCAGGAAGCAGGAAGATGCTTGTATGACCTTCCAAGTTTATAACCGATCATCTTGAGTGCACTGCGCAGGAGGCAATCGGGTATGAGAAAATATCTCCTCTCCTTCAATAACATAGTAAACACAGATTGGATATATTTTGCTCCAACACCCTCCGCCTTGCCGTAGGTATCGAGAAGCCATTTCTCGGAGCCATGCAATACGCCGATATCAAAAGATCGTCGTAATTCTTGGCCCATGGTGTAATTGTGACTGTGATATACCGCAGCCTCGGCGACGTAGGCAACTTCATGCCCGGCCGCAAGGATTCTGCCCAAGGCACAAGTATCTTCACCAAAAATCAATCCGTTCTTAAAATAGTCGAATTCGCTTAAGAGATTTTTTTTATAGGCTGCAAAGGAATTGGAGATAAAAATAGTTTTTAATCCTAAACGATGGTGATCGGCAAAGTTTCTTACCGCTGATTTGGGTGGATAGTTAAACAATCGCAGATGCGCAGCAATGGAACTGGCGTTTTTCCCGGGTAACTGCCGACCATAGGTGCAGACCACTTTGTTTGCGTAAAGAAGCGGGGCAATGAGACGTTCCAGTGCGTCACGAGTGGCAAGAATTGCATCCTGGGTAAAAAAAACCAGAATTTCCCCGCGGGACTGTTTTGCAAGCATTGTTCTTGTCCCGCCATGATCGAAGTCTGCTCTGTCGAGAATAATGACATTTGCACCAGCAGCCCGGCATATGGCAATGCTTTGATCCTCAGATGAAGAATCCCCGACGAGAATCTCATCAGGCTGCAAATGCTGCATCTTCAGGGCAGCAAAAAACTCGCCAAGGGTGTCAGCACCGTTGAGAGTGGGGACAATAACAGTGATGGTTGGGTTGGAACTTTTATTGGTCAAAGATGGCAGACCTTCACTAAAAGCAGTTTCACGAAGGCCCACACCATTGCTACCTCCGGATGTTTGCGATATAAAAGAACCTCATTCCTGGCGGCCATAAGGCGCAGATTGTAGCTCACTTTCTGTCGATTTTTGGCCCAGCCGCGGCAATGGTGGGCGATAAGCCTGGGGTCGTATACCAGGGTCCAGCCTTTTGCCTTGAGGCGAAGACAGAGCTCGATATCTTCTTTATAGAGAAAAAAATCTTCATCAAAAATTTCTCCTTGAAAGGGTTCCAGGGCTTTCAGACGGCAACACATGAGAGCTCCACAGAGTGCCGGGGGGGTACAGATAAGATCATACTGACCTTGATCTTTCTGGCCTTGCCCCCGATCATACCAACGTCCATACCATCTCCGAAAAATGCCGGTTGAATCGATCATCCCGGACGGCCGCAAATCTTTCCGGTTATACCCGAGAAGTTTCCCGGAAACCATCGCTGCGCAGGGGTTTTCGTTCAATACATTGATGGCTTGTGCCAGATAGTCCGGGGGAAGAAAGGTGTCCGGATTCATGAAGACAACCATCCCCTCCCGGTCAGCAACAATATTCTTGAAACCAATATTGTTGGCCCTTGAAAATCCGATATTTTTCGTCTTGACGACCTTCATCCTATCTGACTGATGCAGACCATCGATGTAATGTGTGTCAGTCGAGCCACTATCGACTATCACCAAGCCCTTGATCGGCACCGTTTGTTTTTCCAGATGGGCAAGGCAGATATTCAGTTCTTCAGCCGAATTATGGCTTACAATAACTACATATATTGGTATAGCCATTATCTGTGCAATCGTGATTATAAAATGAATAATTTACAATAACAGGATAACAGAAAGTTATTTTTTCCTGCTGCAGTCCTTCTCGCCATAATGGATACAACAGCCTCCTTTTCGGCTTGTATAACCATGGCGGCAAAGTTATCCGGATGTATCAAACCGACACTCTGCTGCAAAGCCCGTCCCTTCCTGTGACAATGGGGAAGCATTTGCAGCCCTTGATACAACCCGATTAAATAGGGTGAAAGCATACCCTTTTTTATACAAAAAAGCAGCCAAGCGAGCTGATAAAAGATAATAGCCGGCAAAAATCGCAGAAACAATTGCAGGGTGTAGTTTTTAACCAGAACAAAAATGTTATTACGTGTCGACAGACGGATGGTCAGCGGGTTTATTTTCGACCCCGAGCTGGCACTGCCGATATGATAGACGATCGCCCCGGCAACAAACATACAGCTTAAGCCCTGCCGTCTGGCCCGCATATTCAAGTCAACATCTTCAAGGTAGGCAAAAAAATCAGCATCGAAAAGGCCAACCTTGGTAAAAAAGCTTTTACTGTAGAGGGCTGCACCGGCACATGCCCCGAAGGTTTCACGGTCTTTCTGGTATTTCTCGCTATCCTCCTCCATTGTCCCGATACGATACCCGACTCCACCTCTCAATACCGCGTCCCCTGCTCCGTCGACAATCTGACGCTGATGAAAATTCATCATTTTCAGGGCAAATAAATGAAATCGCGGATATTGCTCAATGGCCGATCGTAATTTATCAAGGCAATCCTTAGCCACTTCCATATCATTATTGAGCAGGAGCAGCCAAGGTGCGACACTGGTTTGAATACCGCTGTTTACAGCAACACTAAAGCCGGTGTTATAATCAAACCGGATAAGTCGTACTTCGGGGTAGAAAGCTTCTACAAACTCAATCGAACCATCACTGGAACCATTATCAACTACAATGACGCGAAAATTGGCATATGTCTGTTGCCGGAGTGACGATAAACAATGTTCCAGCATTCCTTTTCCATTCCAATTGGGAATAATGATCTCAATCAGAGGGTCACGACCGAGCATCGATCTCACTCCCTCCCGGTGTTTCGCTTTGGGTGCGATATACTTTCTTGATATGGTACACCGCCTTGTTTTGGGATTCGTGATAGGTTCGGGCCTGTAGCTCGGCAATCAAACCAAGAGAAACAAACTGAATCCCAACAAAAATGAGCAGAATTGCAAGAAACAGCATGGGACGGTCGGCAAGAGCGATTCCCATGAACTGGCGCTGGAAGGTCATGACCAGGGCGATGAGAAGACCGATGCCACCGGATATAACACCCATCAGTCCGAAGACCTGTATCGGCCGCGTTGAATAACTGAGCAGGAATTTCACTGTCATGAGATCGAGAACAACCCTGATTGTTCGGGATATTCCATATTTCGATGCACCGAAGCGTCGAGCCCGATGGTTTACCTTAACCTCGGTAAAATCGATCCCCATCCCGCTGGCTATTGCCGGGATAAACCGATGCATCTCACCATAAAGCTTTACACTTTTAATTACTTCCTTGCGGAAGGCCTTGAGGGTGCAGCCGTAGTCATGAAGATTAACGCCGGTCACTTTTGAAATGATTTTGTTAGCAATAATCGAGGGTAATCGCCTGTTTATAAAAGCATCCTTGCGATCAAATCGCCAGCCGGTAACCACGTCATTGCCGTCCTTTATCTTTTCAAGGAGACGGGGAATGTCTTTCGGATCATTTTGCAAATCAGCATCCATGGTGATGATAACATCGCCCAGGGCGTAATCAAAGCCTGCCGCCATGGCCGCAGTCTGTCCGAAATTCTTGCGAAAATTGACTACAACCACATGGCTGTCTTTCTTCTGCAGATCACAGAGGAGTTGCAGGCTCCGGTCGGTACTGCCATCGTCAATGAAAAGGAGCTCATAGTTATCATCAAGATGGTTAAGAACATCCTTGAGCTCTTGGTATAGAAGAGGAATATTCTCTTCTTCATTTAAAAGTGGAATAACAATTGAAAGTAACACGGTGACGTCTCCAGTTTGTGTATTTTCAGGAACGATTGGTTGGTATGAGGATGCTTTTATTGCTGCCGATGGCGGGAACTATATTGCTATAATTTCAAATCTCAAGCTGGTTTTTTGCCAAGAGGCTTATCCGGGGGGTAAACCTAAACCAAACAAGCCAAGTGAACGTCGGGGATTTTTTTGCGGCAATACCAAGAAGTGCTTGTTCATGCCGCAAAATCTCCCTTCTCCAGCTCCAGTCGATGCTTTTGCCGATAAACCAGATACACTAAAAAACCAATACCACCCAGGCTGAGCATTTTCAAACGAAGAAACAAGCCCATGGCCAGAGTTTCGGCACCATCCACACCGACAAGCAGAAAATAAAAAACATATACCGATTCATAATAGCCAAGGTTTCCCAGCAGTGTTACCGGAACATGGGCAATGAGCATAATCGCCGGGACCAGGGCACAAATGGCCAGGAAGCTTACCTCTAC
>JAABQY010000194.1 GCA_011391225.1 Desulfobulbaceae bacterium
AGAGCGCAAAGTCCAGCAAAGCCGCGACAACAAATAGACGCCCTAAAAAATACTTGCCTTTATATACTGCAAGGATTCGATATTTTTTAAGGGAGGCGTCCCTAATTAATTTTGAAAAGACACTTTTGATTTTTGGATGTATGATATATCGGATAATATTTCAAATTTTGTTACGAAAAAAGGATGAAGGAGAGAATGACATGTTAACTGATCGGGTCCGTTTCAAGCCGCTGCAGGATAAGATTTGCGATCCGGCGAGCGCTGCTGAGCATATTCAGGACGGCACAAACCTGTTTATTTCCGGTTTTACCGCCGGATATCCCAAATTGATCCCCCAGGAACTGGTAAAGCGGGCTGAAAACGGTGAACAGTTCAAAATCAACCTCTTTGCCGGGGCATCCACCGGCGACATGGTAGACGGAATCTTGGCCCGGGCCGATCTCATTGCCTGGCGTCGCCCCTACATGAGCGATAAATTCATGCGGGACAAAATTAACCAAGGGAAAATTGCCTTCAAGGACGATCATCTTTCCCAATTGTCGGCCAAGGTGCGGGCCGGGGAATGGGGCCGGTGTGACGTAGCGGTGGTCGAGGCGGCGGCAATTACCGAAAAGGGCCATTTGATTCCAACCATGTCGGTTGGCAATACTCCTACTTATGTACGGGAAGCAAAAAAGATTATAATCGAAATTTCAGGGATTTCACCACTCATGGAAGGGATTCACGACATCTTTATCCCGGAAGATCCACCGTACCGCATGCCCATCCCCCTCTACCGCACCGCCGATCGGATCGGCAAACCCCATATCGAAATGGACCCTGACCGGGTGGTAGCCATACTCTTCAGCAGCGAACAGGATCATTGCCCTATTTTTATGCCGCCCAATGCCACCCCAAGCCGAATCGCCGAATTCATCCTCGATTTTGTGCGGCATGAGATCAAAAAAGATCGCATCCCACCCTCCCTACCCTGGCAGGCCGGCGTCGGCGATGTTGCCAATGCTGTTTTATCCGGATTCATAGAAGACACCACCTTCCATTCCATCGATATTTATTCAGAGGTTCTCCAGGATAGCGTTTTGGACCTCATTGACCTCGGCAAGGTTCGGGCGGCCTCCGGTTCAGCCCTCACTTTTTCCGAAAAGGCCCGCGAACGATTTTTCAATGAAATCTACCGTTACCGGGAAAAAGTTGTCCTGCGCCCGGTGGAAATTTCCAACTCTCCCGAGGTCATTCGCCGCTTGGGTGTAATCGCCATCAACACCGCCATCGAAATTGATATTTACGGCCAAGTCAACTCCACCCACGTCATGGGCACGCAACTCATGAACGGTATCGGTGGATCGGGAGACTTCATCCGCAACGGCGCCTTGACGATGATGGTAACGCCTTCAACTGCCAAGGGCGGCCTGATTTCCTCCATCGTTCCCATGGTCTCACATGTCGATCATTCGGAACACTCGGTGGATGTGGTGGTAACCGAATACGGGCTGGTCGATACCCGCCCGCTTACTCCACGCAAAGTTGCCGAACAAGTAATAAAAAAATGTGCTCATCCTGATTTTCGCGATCAGTTGTGGGACTATTACCAACGCGCCGTGAAGGAGCGCGGCGGGCACGAACCGCATATCCTCGAACAGGCCTTTTTCATGCATCAAGTCTTCATGGAAAAAGGCGATATGCGCATCAGATAACAACCGAACGGCTTCCTGCGAGTAGCCACCAGGGGCAAGAACTGTTTGCACATCTCTAACACAACGAGCAGGAGAAATCATGCCACACCATCTTCAAGCTTTTCAACCACGCGAGAATGACCCCCTCACTCTGCTTGTGTCAAAAGAGGAGGACCTTCATGGCCATGGCAGCATTACCACGAAAAAGTCAGCCGAGAAGGTAGTGTCCTTTGTCGATGTCTGTAAAATCATCTTTGGGGATGGATTTCTCTTTCAGACGCTCACACCGCACGAGATGAATATGCATTCCCTGGGAGAGCGGCTGGCACGTTTTGCTACACGTCCCTTCCCTGCGCCGTCTTTAATTGAATTTATGGCCGTTACCAAAGAACTGCTGGCAGGGCGCGACTTTCCACATGCGGGTGAATATTCCCGGAGATTTTATCAAAATGGTGGTCATGCTCCCGCCGCTTTCCGCGTTTATCAGCGCTATGGTGATGACGTGATTATCTCAAGCGAACGAACGCATTTTGTCGGCGACGTTATGCTTCTGACGACATTAAATCAGATGGCAAACGCCTTTCATCTATTTGGCGAAAAAGATACGTTCAACAGAGATTTTGTCGGCGAGTTGTCACTTGCGCGACGGACAATTGAGGCGGAGGCCGGTGTAACCTCGGTTTTTCACGAAGATTATCGACCAGTTGTTTTAACCATACCCTATTTTGATGGACAGCATTGGTATCCACCTGTCCCCGTTTTGTTGCAACCAGGCGATGTTGTGTGGAATACCAATGCCGAAGCCATGTATCTCTTAAATGCCTTTACCATCCTCGACCATAAACTGGGCATTAAAAATGGTGTACCAAACCGCACCTTTATTAAAACAACCGGCAATAATTGTAGTGCCACCACACTGGTCGGCTATGGTAGAAATTTACAAAACATTCTGCGTTGCGGCAGCCGCAGCGTTTTTTTCGGAACCAAATAGCGTTTCCGACAGCTCGCCACAAAAAACAAAAGGGCCTTACCCCAAGCCACCGGGATAAGGCCCTTTTCACATTTGCTTTGTCGGCGGTCAGTTCCAGATTACCCGATTTTGCAGGTATTCCTGCTTTTCCTGCCAACTGAGCTGCTCAAAACTCCCTTGAACTTTTTTGGCCCGGTTCAGAGCACAGACATATTGCCGACCGTCCTTCACCTTTACCAGGATAAATGCTTCGTAAGTACCTCTCATGTTGAGCCCCTTCATGTTGTCTGATTTTTGTGCTTCCCGCACGCCCTAAATTTTCGTTATGCGAAACAGCGGATCAAATGTCGGCTCCAATAATCATTTTTCTACTCATCATACTGCCTTTCCCCCAATTATATATTCCAATGACGGGAAGAGCCAGCCCAAGGTAAAAATAAACTGATTTGCCATGAAACCTTCTGAATTCTATAAAAGCAACGCCACCGACAGGGAGAGAAAGGACAGCAGGGTGGAAATAACAATTGCCGCGGAGGCCAGGTTGGTATCGCTGTTGGTTTGCGAGGAAAGCACATAGATGGCTGTAGAGGCGGGCAGAGTAAAGAAGATCATGCCCACCTTAAAAGGCAGCCCGGTGACGTTAAAGAGATTAAAAAACAGCCAGCCGAACATCGGTAGCACTGCCAGTTTTAAGAATGCTGAAAGCAATGCTTGGGCCAGATTACCACGGACGCCGTTAAAAGTCAGCGCACCGCCGATGGAAATCAGAGCCAGCGGCAGAGCCACCGACGAAATCAAACTCAGTGAGTTGTTAATAAACACCGGGAAAGCGCCGAACATCCGGGAATAAATAATGCCCGCCAGGCAACCGAGAATGAGCGGATTTGCCACCAGCGACCTGCCGACAATAGCCAGCCGCCTCCCGAAGCCGACATCCTGCCCGGAAAACCAGATACAGGTGGAAACGGCAAAAAGATTGATGAGGGGGATGGTAAACCCGATCATAATGCCGAAATATTTCACCCCTTCGGCGCCAAGGCTGTTGAGAATTACGGCAACCCCGATATAGGTGTTGAAGCGGTAGCAGCTTTGGGAAAAGGTGCCTGCCTGATAATCGGCAACCGGCAGCAACTTGATGATCATGGTGCTGAGCAGGTACATGGCCAGCAGGGCAGCAAGGCAAGCGAGGCAGAAATTCCAATCTATGCCCTTATCTAATGAAGCACCGCCGATTTCCTTAAACAGCATGAGAGGAAAAAAGAAATAGTAGATAAGTCGATCACAGGTTCTGAGAAAAAGAGAATCCGTCAATCCCGTACGTTTCAAGGCTGCACCGAAGAGCAGCAGGGCAAAAATGGGAAACAGCGAATTGAGGATGATCACGGCAGGCTCCGGGGAGTGAGGTTGGGCATAATTTGCAATATCCCCTTACACTTTTTTGGCAGATTTCACAACCGACTCCTAAAATTATTTCCTTGCCTTGTCGACCTTACAATTACTATAGTTTTGCTCCAGTTGAAACTCATCACGGTTCAACTGAACTGACACAAACAAACCAGAAAAACCAGGCCCCAGGCGGCCAAGATCCTCCACCACCGCACTACTAGCCGTTTTCAAACACATATTACACTTACCAGGGAGAACTGTTGTGGCACAAAAAACCATAGTTCATAAAGGCTACCACGGAACTATTGAGGTAAATACCCGCGACTACACCTTATATGGCAAGATTCTCTTCCTTGATGAAGAGATTTCTTACCGCGGCAAAAGTTTTGAAGAACTTGACACAAACTTCCGCATCGCAGTTGAAAACCATATTAAAAACTGCAAGGCACTGGGGCAAGTTCCACCCTTTACTGAGTGACTATGAAATTATGAACATCTATTATGTCGACGGCCAATTCGTCGACGCCCACCAGGCAAAAATCCCCGTCGATGATCTCTCGGTACTTCGAGGTTTTGGTGTTTTTGATTTTCTGCGGACCTATAACGGCGTCCCCTTTCACCTTGAGGATCACCTCCTGCGCCTTCAGCGCTCGGCGCGGCTGATCGGCCTGCAGTTGCCCCACTCGCCGGCCGATCTGGCCGAGATCGTCAAGGAGACCCTGGCCCGGAACAGTCACCGGGAAAGCAATATCCGTATTGTCGTCACCGGCGGCATAAGCATGGACGGCATTACGCCAGGCAATGCGCCCAGGCTCCTGGTGATGATTGGCGCAGTCAAACCCATGCCGAGTGCATGGTACAGGGACGGGGCCAAGGTCATCACCTGCCATGTGGAGCGTTTCATGCCGGGCGCCAAATCGATCAACTACATCCCGGCCATTCTCTGTCAAGCAGAGGCATCCGCCCAACAGGCCATTGAGGCAGTTTATGTCGACCGGGACGGGTTTCTGCTTGAGGCAACCACTTCCAATCTTTTTGCCCTGCGCGGCGACACCCTTATCACCCCGCCCTGCGACCGGGTTCTGTCCGGCATTACCCGACAAATCGTCCTGCAACTTGCCCACCAGAAATTCAAGGTCGAAGAACGACAGCTGCACAAGGATGAGATTCGTCTTCTCAACGAGGCCTTCCTGACCTCCTCGACCAA
>JAABQY010000195.1 GCA_011391225.1 Desulfobulbaceae bacterium
TGGACGTCGAGGGGAATGCCGCCGAGGCCGGTACGTTCGCGGATGGTCGCCGGGGTCAGCCGACCGGACTCGCGAAGCAGGGCAGTCAACTGGCTTTCCGGGACGAGGTGCATCGCCTCCGGACGGAGAACGATGAGCCGCGACCGGGTGTCTGTCCCCAGCCAGTCACTCGGCAGGCAGTGCACATCCCCTGCCATGGAAAGCGGGGTCACTCGATTCGGACCGATGCTCAGTTCACCCCTTTCCCCGAGATGAACATGGCTGTCGCCGCCGATGCCGGCGGTATGCATATCGACAGCCTCGACATGGGTCTGCCAGAGGCCGATTCGGCAACCCTCGGAGGCCAGGAGGGGCCGGCCGTTTTCAACCATGGCGATATCGGTGGTGGTGCCGCCGATATCTATGACCAGGGCGTTTTCCTTGGTCTGGGCGGCACCAAAATGGGCGGTGCAGGCCGGACCGCTGGCGACGGTCATACCCGCCAGGGCGATAGCCCTCTGTGCCTCGAGGGTCAGGCCATTGCCACCGATGACCAGGGCCGGGCAATTAAGGTCGAGCCCATGCATAGCCTTCTCCACCCCCGTGATAAAAGCACCCATGACCGGCATCAGCTTGGCATGCAGCCCAGCGGTGGCGGCACGCTCATGCATGCCGGTAAGCTTACTGATACGGTGTGAGCAGAACACCGGCTTAGGGTCGAGCATGGCAATGGCCTTCTCGGTCACCAGCTCGTGCGTCGGGTTTTTCATCGACATCGCCGAGCAGACGGCGTAGGCGTCCACCTCGTTTTTCAAGCCTTGAACGAGGTTTACCAGGTAATCAATATCGAGGGGTTCCTCTTCCTTGCCGTCGATGGTGTGGCCTCCCTTGACAAAAACCACGGCCTTGACCGGCAGTTTGAAGTGGCGGACATAGCCAATGACGATGATCGCCACCCTTGCCCCCTTGTTTTCAACAACGCTGTTGGTAGCGAGGGTTGACGAAATGCATACCGAGCGGATAGCGCCGGTGTCGGTGCCGCCTTTTGCAAGAAGCGTGGTCAGCGCCTCGCCGATGCCGCGGGCCAAGTCGAAGTGCGTTGTCGGTACCTTGGCCTTGGCGACAATAATTCCCGACTGGATTTCAAGGAGGACCGCATCGGTATAGGTGCCGCCGGTGTCGATGCCGATTATATATTTTTGCATGGTTTACATGGTCAATTGTCGAGTTTACCGTGAATCTAAGATCGTTGTCGATTATAGAGTCCATATACCGTAAAGAGAAGGGAAATACTACCCGTTAGTGTCAGTTTTTCCCCACTGGCGGTTCGGGAATCCGTACCCGTTCCGCCATCAATCAACATTCTGTTTTTTCATAGAGCGACAAGGTCTTATGAGCTTTTTGGGTATAAAGAAGAAGAGATTTGTGGTTTTTGGCCTGGCCAATAAAAAATCGGTGGCCTGTGCCATCGGTAAGTGTCTGATTGACGAAGGCGCTGAGGTCATCCATGTAGTGCGCTCGGAGGAGCGGGTGAAGAACGCCCTGAAGCTCTTCCCCGATTCGCCGGCTTTTATCTGCGATGTTGAAGATGAGACAAATATTGTCCGGGTCCGTGACGAAATTGCCGAATGTATCGGGGCTGAACGGGGAGGGCGGATCGACGGCATTGTCCACTCCATTGCCTTTGCCAATTATTCCGACGGACTGAAGCCGTTTCACATGACGCGCAAGGACGATTTTCTCCAGGCAGTGAATATCTCCTGCTTTTCGCTGATCAGTATCGCCAACCATTTCAAGAATCTTCTGGCGGTTGATGCTTCGGTGGTGACCATCACCATCTCGACGACCCGGATGGCAGCGGAAAACTACGGCTATATGGCACCGATCAAGGCAGCGCTCGACTCGTCACTCTGCTTTCTCGCTAAGAGTTTTTCTGAATTTTCTCACGTCCGCTTCAACGCCGTGGCCCCCGGACTCCTGAAAACCTCAGCGTCTGCCGGTATTCCCGGCTATGTTGACAGCTACCTTTTTGCCGAGAAGGTGATTCTTCGGAAAGTGGCCTTGACCACTAGGGAAGCCGCCGATACCGCAGCCTTCCTGCTGTCACCCAGGGCCTCAGGGATAAACTGTCAGACCATTGTTGTCGACGCGGGAATGTCGGTTAACTATTTTGACAAGGAAATAGTCAGCAGATCGGTGGGGTGATGAAAGCACCTGGTTCAACTGAATCGCGAGAGTCTCAGCTGGTCAAACCAGTGTCTTTATTATCTTTCCCTTTGACTAAAAAAAAATTCAGAAAATTTCTGCAGCGACTGAAAAGATTTGAGGACAATGGGCATTGATTCAGGGATGGTCCCTTTCTGCCTTTATGCTTAACACTCCATCAAATTTAGGACGCTGAATAGTTGCACTTCAGTAAAAAAATATTGACAAATAGTGGCTTAAATGAAATAGTGATCTTGGCCTTACCAGTAATGTAAAAGGAGTATCAGGGAGAGATTCGTGGAGCGCTGAGATGTCGTCGTAGGTGGCCGAATTCTAAAACGGGGTTCAGCATACCGATGAGTGCTGCGTCAGACCTTTTACGCGGCGTCTTTATCCCATAGAGCAGCATGAAGGGAAAACAGCATACCTGCCCAACAGTGGGGGACAGGTACAATAAAAGAATTCCTCAACTGCCGGCAATTTGAGCATGATGCTCCACGACCCATTCAACACAAAAAGCGAGGGTAAAATGATTTTTGAAGGCGTTAAGCTCATGATCGTTGGCATGACGACCGTCATGCTTTTTCTTGGTCTTATGATTTATTGCATCAATCTCGTTGCCTACCTGACGAGGAAGGTTGCGGCCCGCGAAGTTGAAACAATTCGCAGGGAGCGTGAGCTTTTAGCACAAAACCGCAAGAAGGCGCACCACGCCGTGACGACCGACAGCCATGCTGATGAGGATATCGCTGTCATCGCCGCTGCTATTGCCGCTTTTGAAGGTGAACGTATGGTACGGGCCTGACTCATCTGCCCAATTTCATTATTTTTTATTACACTTAGCAATTGCAACCATCTGCTATTCAACTACAAGGAAGGAGACCATCGGTGAGTAAAAAAGTTATTCAATTTTTGGACACGTCTTTTCGCGACGGCTTTCAATCTGTTTTTGGCGCCAGGGTATTGACCGATGATTTTATGCCCGCCGTCAAAGCTAGCGTCGATGCGGGAATTACTAATATCGAGGCTGGCGGCGGAGCCCGCTTCCAAAGCCTGTTTTTCTACTGTGGTGAGTCGGCCTTTGACATGATGGACCGATTCCGCACCGAAGTCGGACCTCACGTCGCCCTGCAGACCCTGGCCCGCGGCATCAATGTCGTTGCCTTAAGCCAATGCCCCCGGGATATAATCGACCTGCATGCCAAGATGTTCAAGAAACACGGCATGACCACGATCCGCAACTTCGACGCCTTAAACGATGTCCGTAATCTCGAATACTCCGGCGAACGTATTGCCCACCATGGCCTCAACCATCAAGTCGTCGTTACCATGATGGAGTTACCGCCCGGCTGCAGCGGCGCCCATACCCCGGAATTTTATATGGACCGTCTGAAGCAGATCCTTGATGCCGGCATCCCCTTCCATTCGATCTGCTTCAAAGACGCCTCCGGCACCTCCAACCCGAGAAAGGTTTTTGAAACCCTGAAAGCCGCTCGAAAACTCGTTTCTGCCGACACCATTCTCTGGTTCCACACCCACGATACTGCCGGTCTCGGCATCTCGCAAAATATGGCGGCGGTTGAAGGTGGTGCCGACGGTATTGATCTGGCTAAATCGCCGGTCAGCGGCGGTACCTGTCAACCGGACATCCTGTCGATGATGCATGCGATGAAGGGTACCGAATTTTCTCTCGATCTTGATTATGAAAAAATAATCCTCGCCGTTGATGCCTTTGAGGCAGCGATGAAGGACTATTTCTTCCCGCCCGAGGCGAAAATGGTGTCGCCGATGGTCACCCTCTCGCCCATGCCCGGCGGCGCTCTTACCGCCAACACCATGATGATGCGCGACACCGGCACCCTGCATCATTTCCCGGCGGTCATTAAAGAGATGTCCGAGGTTGTGGCGCGGGGCGGCTTCGGCACCTCTGTCACCCCGGTTTCCCAGTTTTACTTCCAACAGGCCTACCTCAATGTCACCCAGGGCAAATGGAAGAAGATCAACCCGCAGTATGGTAACATGGTCCTTGGTTATTTCGGCCGCACCCCGGTGCCACCCGATCCGGAAATCGTCAAGATCGCCTCCGAGCAACTCGGCAAACCGGTATTCACCGACAACCCCCTCGATATCCTTGAGCCCGGCATCCCCAAAGCCACCAAGGTCCTCGAGGACAACAAGTTGCCGGTAAGTGACGAGAATATCTTTATCATCGCCAGCTGTGAGCAAAAGGGCCTCGACTTCCTCCTCGGCAAGGCCGTCACCAATATCCGCAAAATCACCGACAAACCCGCTGTAGAAAATAAACCCGTCGACAAAAAAACCGCGGCCCCGGCTCCGACAGGACCACGCAATTACACCATTACCGTCAACAACCGTCCTTACAGCGTGACCGTGGCCGAAGGCGGCGCCATGCAGGCGGTACCGATGGCGGCACAACCGGCTCGAACCGTGCCCGCCGCAGCAGCAGCACAAGCCGGTCCAACCACGACCGTAGAAGCCCCAACCCCTGGGAACATTGTTAAAATTCTCGTTGAGGTCGGCGGTATTGTTGCCAAAGACCAGGCTCTTCTGGTCATGGAAGCCATGAAAATGGAATCGGAAGTCAAGTCTCCATGTGCCGGAAAAATCCTCGAAATTCATGTTTCCAACAATGAAACGGTCCAGGCATCCGATATTCTTTTTACTATTGGCTGACAGGATGTATTGAGCAGGTTCCCGAAGCGTATTCGGGAACCTTTTCTTCTTTGTTTTACCGGGAATGTATTATGAAAATCAGATTTTTAACGCTTTTCCTGCTGGGATTGCTTTGCTCCTGGTCCTCCGCCGCGCCGGCCGCCGACGGAACCCTCGAGATACTCTCGCCTGCGGATGCGAAAATAGTCAGGGTAATGGCCCAGCAGGATGGCTTTATTTATAGTGGTGATGAAATTGCTACCCTGAAAAAAGAGGACGGAACGGTCATCATCCTCAAAGCGGGTGCGGCGGGAAAAGTCACAAGTATGAAAGCAATCGCTTATCAAAAGGTAGCAAAGGATGAGCTGCTGGGTAC
>JAABQY010000196.1 GCA_011391225.1 Desulfobulbaceae bacterium
AAAAACTCATGGGGCACGATGTTGTACACTGACTCAACTTGCTCCCTCAACAATCATTATGCCTTTGGGCAATCGGAACAGCGCTTACCCTTCTTTTTTTTATATTTTTCACAACATTCTTTTTTTTCTTTTTTCTTCTTTCCCATGAACAATCCCCTTCGTTTTTCTCAGGATGTTCCATGTGTCTTTCGACCTGCATACACACATGCTCCCTGATTATTTTTTGATCTTGGCCTTTTTTTCGATGTCACTCCAGATCGTCCGATAGGCGACCGATGCCTTATCCTTGCCCGCATAGGCCAATACCGGCGCCCGATGAACACCCATTTTCTCGACATCGGAGGAAAAAGGTATATAGCCTTTAAGTAAGCTTTTATATTCTTTTTGCAACGCTGCCATCGTCTCACGATGCAGATTTTTACTTTGCTGCACCATCGAGAAAAATGGCAGAATTTTTTTATCCTGGTAGTTGTTATCCTTGAAAAAGGTATACAGCTGTTGCAGGGTGCGCACCGACAAAGTAGTCGGTATTACAGGAACGACGATCTTGTCGGCAGCCTTAAAGACATTTTCCGAGAGCAGTGAGATATTCGGCGGACAATCGAGAATAATCACCTGATAGTCACTCTCCATCGCCTGCAGCGCCTTCTTCAGCCGCGACCTTTTGTTTTTCATCCGTGACAGAAAAATATCAAAATCGCGATAGGTAAGATTGGCCGGCAGCAAATCAAGATTCTCGTAATCACTTCCCCGAATGGCGGCAACTAGCTTGCCGACGTCATCGAAGAAAGTCAATTTCGGCAGCTTTTTAGATGGTTTGATGCGAAAATAAAAGCCCGAAGCACCCTGCGGATCGAGGTCGCACAGCAGGGTGCGATAGCCGTTCAAGGCGCTGACATAGGCCAGATTGACGGAGGTTGCCGTTTTACCTACCCCGCCCTTGTTACTGTAACAAGCAAGTATCTTCATCTGCTGCGTCCTCGGTCAAAAAAAGTTCTTTAAAGGAATCGCGAATCTCAAGGCTGTCAAAACCGACAAGATTTTCGATAATCTTCCTGCGTTCCTCGCTTTGCAAATGATGCAGCATGGCCGTTAAAGCGCCGATCGAATGCGCAACGGCCAGAGCTTTTGCGCCACCAGCGATATCGCTTGCCAACATCTTGGTGAGAAATTCCTGCTGCACCGAATAGTCATTGAAATTCCCCAGGGTATCCTGAAGCGTTTTCAGGGAACGAATGAGTTTCTTGATCTCAGGCGGAGGAAAGAGCGGCGTGAAAAATTCCATGAGATACCGCAGTTTTTTACAATGGATGCGCAATTGATGGATGATTGGGTCCGGAGTTGTTTCGTCGAGATCGCGGCCTGTTTTGCATACTTTCCGGTATCTTTTCATGATCAACCGGCGGGCAAAAGTCAGGGACTGGACTTCTGCCTGTGGTCCATTCTTGATATTGTCACCGCTTGCCAACAATGCTTCAAGATTATCCATACTGCGCAAATAGCCTTTGCTTTGCATGGCGCTACCGACCTTTTTCTGTTCCCCTTTTCTCCTCTGGGCAAAACCATCGAACAGTATCAGCAAACCGGCATGGGCGGATGGTGGTACCAATCGTTGGTATTCCCCCCGGTTCAAGAGATACACATCGAGATCCCTGAGGTTATTCGTGGTTCTCATGACGGCAGCTAGCTGTTCTTTCAGCCGATTTGAATCATTGGCATCAAAAACCTCGGTAAAAAGACTGAGAACCGATCGAACCTTCCGTAAACACACACGATAATCATGGAGAAATTCACTATCGCTGTCGGCGATGACACCTTGTTCATTTTGCCTGGCAATTTTCAGGAAAGTCCGGAGGATAGTCGTAGCACTCTCTTTAACCGGAGCTTGGGGCAAGAGTTCTATTTCCGGCTTGACGCTATAATCTTGCAGGGTGATACCCAACGCGGTATACAAATCACCGGCACTCTGACAAACCGTAGCTCCACAGTTTTCCAGCCACTGCCAAAGGGCGGAATACGCCTCGGAATATCCACGGAGATACCTAGCACAACCCATACCCATAAGTTTTCTGCGACCTCGACCGAGGGTTAGATGATAAAAGCGCACCAAGGTCTTGCCTTCGTCATCGAGGACCCGCCCCTCATCTCTTCGCACACGAATCCCCGTAACCGGCAACAAGGCGCGCAATTTTGATACCTCCTGGAGTATATCCACGACCGGCCCTTTTCCCATATCACCGATCGTCGGTCGACCGGCTGGTGCAGCTTGCTCAAGCAACTGCCCTGTCTGTAAATCCAACAACAGCAGGTGCTTGTCGACCAAAAAAAGCAACTTGGCAGCTTGGAACAAGCCGTTGTCAAAGGTGTCAAGAAGTGCAGCATCCTGCATCTCCCCCTGTTCCAGGATAACCTGGTAGTGAGGTTCTTGAGACAAATACTGCCTCAGCTTCCTGAGACTGAGCGTGGACGGAAGAAAATAGACAAATGGTTCCATGAGATCACATCACGATCCGAATGAGAGTTCTTATCCTTCTTTAATGCCCGCCGGGCGGCAAGCTGCCAAAACAGTCAATGCAGTCAACCATAACCAGAGAGAGGAAGAAAATTCTAGATTATAGTTTTACCATAAATTTTGAATTATTGAAGGCATAACCTCATAAAGGTTCAAGGTAAAATGAAAAAGAAACGAATTTCTCGGGTACTTGTCTTAAAAAACCAAAAAATTACCAAAAAACTGTTTTTTATCACCATATCAGCTTCATAACTCCTATCATTTGCCGGCAAGATAGGCTATCATTAAAAAGTCGGTGCATCCCGATAAAAAACATACTCATCTACATGAGGAAATGTTTTTGGCAAGAACACATTGATGCCCCTATAAAATGGAATCGCCATGAAAGCAACGCCCACTTCCAACACCCCTGCCTCTTCCCAGGCAAAACTTTCACCTCCTGTTGAACCGGTGTTCGACCTCCAATCGCCGGAGTTCTATCTGAATAGGGAATTGACCTGGCTTGCCTTCAATAAAAGGGTGCTGCATGAAGGCCAGGATACCCGTAACCCGCTATTGGAAAAAGTCTTTTTTCTGGCGGTTGTCGGCTCCAATCTCGATGAATTCTTCATGAAAAGAATAGGTGGCCTGAAACAGCAGGTCGGGGCCAGCGTCAGAAGACCGTCCGTAGACGGCCGGTTACCCCAGGAACAGATTGACGCCTGTCATGTCGTAGTTCATGAAATTTTAGCAGAACAATTGCTTCTTGAAAGAGCACTGCGGCAAGAACTGGCAAGACAAGGCATCGACATTGTAAAATACCTCCAATTGGCCCCGGAGGATAAAGAAACAGCCGACGGCTATTTTCATAATGAAATTTATCCGCTCCTCACCCCTCAAGGCATGGATCCGGCGCACCCATTCCCCTTCATTTCCAATCTGTCGATCAACCTGCTGGTCAGTGTCCGTTACCCGGAAACCGATCACAGTTATCTTATCCGCATAAAAATACCGACCGGGGCCGAGGTGCCTCGTTTCGTGCAAATCGGCAAAAAAAACGTTTTTATTCTCCTTGAGGACCTGGTTGCCAACAACCTGCCGCTCCTGCTGCCCGGCATGGAAATCGAGTCATGCGCAGTTTTCAGGGTAACCCGCAACGCCATTACCGAACGTTCGGAAGAACAGGCCAATGACCTGCTGGCCATGATTGAATCGGCTCTCCGCGATCGCAAGTTTGCCGAAATTGTCCGCCTGGAGGTGGACCGCAGCATGTCCGATCTATTAAGGGGAAAACTGGCGGCCGAACTGGGCGTCGATGAAGCGCAAGATGTGTATGACGTCGACGGCATTTTAGGTCTGCGCGATCTTTTCCAAATTGCCGCAATTGATCGCCCCGACCTGCATTTTGCCCCGCACCATCCGGTCGACAACCCCGAGCTCCTTGGTGACGACCCGAACATCTTCCATACCATCAGGGAGCAGGGAAATATCCTGCTGCAGCATCCATATGAATCCTTCGACACCTCGGTCGAACGTTTTTTGCGGGAATCAAGTCGGGATCCTAAGGTTCTGGCAATTAAAGCGACCCTTTACCGTACGGCCAAAAATTCACGCATCATTAAATACCTTATTAATGCTGCCCAGAACGGCAAACAGGTAGCAGTGGTCGTCGAACTCATGGCCCGGTTTGATGAATCGGCCAACATCCGTTGGGCCGGTTTTCTCGAGGAAGCGGGCATCCATGTTACCTACGGCATTGTCGGCATGAAAACCCACTCGAAACTCATTTTTGTCATCCGCAAAGACTATAACGGCTTACGTCGCTATGCCCACATCGGCACGGGCAATTACCATGCCGGAACGGCCAGGGCCTATGTTGACTTCGGCCTCATAACCTGTGATCCAGATATCGGTGCCGACCTCACCGAGCTGTTTAACTATCTGACCAGCGGGTGTACCGCGACACGCCGTTACATGAAAATACTGCCGTCACCAAAACAGTTTAAGAAAGCCCTGCTTCATAAAATAGCGCGGGAAATCGAGCACCAGAAACAAGGGCGGATCGGACTTATCCAATTGAAAACCAATGCCCTGGAAGATAAGGACGTGGTCGAGGGCCTGTATCGTGCCTCCATGGCCGGAGTGCATATTGATCTGATAGTACGCGACACCTGTCGGCTGCGCCCTGGGATTCCAGGCTTATCAGAAAACATTCGGGTCATCTCCCTGGTGGGCAGGTTTCTTGAACATGGCCGAATCTATTATTTTAAAAACAGTGGTGAAGAAGAGTATTATATCGGTTCCGCCGATCTCATGAAGCGCAATCTGGAAAGCCGGGTGGAAGTTTGCACCCCCGTTGAATCAGCTCGGCACAAGGCCCTGTTGCGAGAAATACTCGACTTACAGTTGACAAACATCCGTAACGTCTGGGAAATGCAGCCGGACGGCTCTTACGTCCAACGGCGTGCAAGTGATGAAAAAGGATCAGCCTGCGTCCACCATTTTCTTATCGACAAGGCTGAGAAAAGATCGGCAGCCGGCCGATTGGCCCTCGCCAAAAAGAAAAACAAAAAGAAGAGTGCCGGTCGACATGCGCCAAAGCAAGAAGACCAGTGAACTATTTAACTACTATCTCAAGGAG
>JAABQY010000197.1 GCA_011391225.1 Desulfobulbaceae bacterium
CGGAGAAGTTCTGACCACCGAATAGGGCGCCCAGAGCCCCGACAACGGTTCCTGCCACCGTGAAAATACCCAGGCTGTGGCCGAGGGTGGCCATTTCCAGACCGACGCCGACGGCAGCGCCGCCGAGTCCCCCGGCAATCACCACCTGTTTTTTTGTGAGGCCGAGGAGTTGCCAGGTACGTTCATCGAAAAGGTCGGAGTGGAGGACCGAATGCGGCGGCAACTCATACTGAAAAATATTGTGCTTAAAGAGGCTGCGAATGCGCTGGTGAGCGATCTTTTCCTTTTGTATCAGCGTCTCGCTGTAGCTGCGGAACAGGCGATCCCGGCATTGCTCCGCTTCTTCGCCTGTGCATATATTTTCACTCAGTTGCAGGGTCAGACAATCGCCCAGCAAGCCGGAGATGATATCGATCGTGGCGTAGCACCGTGCCGCCCAGTCTTTCTTGAAGGCATCGACCACCAGCGACAGCGGTGTATGCCAGTCCTGATCGATGGATTTGAGGGCTTCGAGGAGAAGAATCCGTTCCGCATAGGTGGCGCGGTGGGCATTGAACACCCGGTTGCTGTTGAAGTTCTTGCGGAACTCAATTTTCCAGGTCTCAAGATACTCCTCGTCCTGATCCTTGCAGTTGATGACGGCCATCCGCGGTTTGCCGGTGTAGCGAAGGATCTCCATTTCTGCCTTATCGACATTGCGCACCGGCCGTGAGCCGTCGACCACATAGATGATGCCTGCCCCGCGTTCCAAGGGACCGAGGAGTTCCCGATCATCATGCAGTTCCGGAATGGTCGCGGCATAGGCGAGGAAGTCGCTCAAGGGATTGCCTACCGATTTTGTCCGTTTCTTTAATTCAGCCAGGACCCTTGTCGGATTCTGGAAACCCGGGGTGTCGGTAAAGCGCAGCACCTCGCGGCCATCGATGATCACCGGAAAAGAACGGCACTCGGTGGTCTCGCCGGGGATGGGGCTGACCCTCACCGAGTCATCTTCAGCGAGGGTTGAGAGTACCGATGATTTGCCTTCGTTTGGATGTCCGAGTAGAGCGAATTCCGGTATCATTTTCAGTGTCCTGTCAGGAGAGCAGGGAAAAAACATGCAGATAGGGATCTTTCGATGTGGCGATCTTTTTTCGCCAGATGGCCAGATCCTGTGGTGCAAGCGGGTTAAAACCGGAGCGCACCGGTCTTCCTACCAGGCCCAGATGGATCATGGTCTTTTCCGGCAGGATCTCGCGCAGATCCCTTAAATAGGTGACAAAGGCAACAAGGGGCGGCATCCAGCCCTCCATGAGGATAAACAGCCCCTCCTTCGGGGTGCGACACTGCTCGATGAGGATATTTTTAATTTCCTCATCCTCATCATACCCGCTCATGAACTTGTGTACACTCTTTATGGCAAAACCACGTTCACGCAAGAGCGGCGTGAGTTTGTCGGTGGAACACAGACCGAAGATATCGTCGGGGATAAGGATTACCTGGGGCAGGAGGTGCGGCGTCTCGGTTTGTCCTTCGGCCTCCTCTATATCAGGTATTTCAGGGGTTTCTGTCTGGCTCAGCTCCGGGGCCGCCTGGCTTGTGACGAAGGGTGTTCGCATCCTGCGGATGACGGTGAGGCAGGCGGCGTTGTCAAAATCCACACGGGCAATTGCACGTTCTTCAAGCAACCTGGCAAAGACCGTGAAGGCCAGGCGGAGGAGGAGGCCATAAAAAAACAGGGAGAGAACGAGAAAGGGCCACCAGGCGATGAGGTCACCGGTGGCCAGGTGGTACATGCCGTCCTTCAGGATGATCCGGCTGCCCTCAATTTCGGCAAGCGATGGATAACTGCTTGCTTCTGGAATGAACCACGACCAGGGCAGAGCGACCAGTTGAACGGCCTTGTGCAGCGCTTCGCTGCCGATCTCCAGGGTCGATTGCCAGCCGAAGGCCAGGTCGCTGGTGGCAATTTTCGCCATGGTCGCGGCTAAGAGACCGAGGTTGAAAAAGATGGCAAAGAGCTGGACCAGACGAAACAACGGCCAGTAGAAAAGGGATCCGTAGATCGAGCTGCGGGTGCGAAAAGTATCCAGGGCATACATGAACCCGGCGCGCTTTTCGGCATCAAAGCTTTGCAGTAATGATTTATGGAGAAAGGCGGCAAGGCGGCGCAGCAAGCCGCGCAGCAGCAGGGAGTAAAAAGACGGCGGTGTCACTGCCGGGACGAGGGCGCGAAGCAGGCAGGCACCGAGCACCAGACCGGCGAGAAGCATCTGGGAAACAACAAAAAAAAGGAGAAAGTGAAAGACATTTACCGGGGTCGTGCCGGAGTAGGTGAAAAAGGATATGCCGGAGAGCAGGCCAACGAGGAGGCCCTTAATTACCGCCAGGTTTTTAGCGAAGCGCAGGGCGTCGCCGATAAATGTACCGGGGCTTTTCCGGCCGGGACCGGGAAATTCGCAATCGACCCTGGCGGCAAACCACAGGCGCAGCAGTTCACGGCGGGCGGGAGCGGCCTGGTTGACCATTCGTTCTTTTTGGCTGAGATAGATATTTCGATCCCGTCGGTGCAGGCCGGTTTCATCCGCATCCTGATCTAAATGGCAGAAATACTCGAAATCAATAATGTCCTGATAGTTCCATGAGGTTTTCATGGGCGCCATTATACCAGAATAAGGGGGTGGGGCAAGAGATAGGGTAGGCCTTTGTTACCTGAGATTCAATTAGATTGTTCACCCCAGTAACTACTTGCCCGCCTCCACCACCTCGACGACTACCTCGACATCCTGCCAAGGCCTGACCACCGGCTGGACGGTGGGCGGGGCGATGATCTTGCAGAAAATGCGATTTTCATCCTCAATGGTATTGAGGTACACCGGGGTTGTGGAAAGACTCAGCGGTTTGCCGCCGCGTTTCGGTGGCGGCATCATCACCTGGACCTCGCTCGGAATGACCTTTACCTTGTTGATCTTCAGATGGGGCGGCAGGGTCCCGACCAGTTGTGCCGTGATCGGGACGGATTTTTTCACCATAATCGCCAGTGTCACAACGATCTGTGCCGGTTTACTGTCGACAAAGGAAAGTCTTGCCGGCAGTCGCAGGTTCTCGCCGCTCAGGAGAATGGTCTGCTTGCCTTCGACCATGTTCGACAGATCGACCTTGACCGTCGGCTGGGACAGGACAAAACTGTCGATTTCCGACTTTGGTCCGGCCAGTTGTACCCGGACCTCCTCGTCTTTCTCGCCGATCAGGAGAAGTCCTTCGCCGGGAGCGCTGTATTCGAGTGGCAGGGTAAGCGCTTTTGCCACAACCTGCCGGTTGACGGTAACGAGTGTCGTCCAGAAAACGGCGGCAATGAGCAGACTGACAAGCAGCGGCACAAAGGTGCGCCTGTCCCGGAGGCCAAGCCGTTCGAGGTCGAGGAAATTCTCCTGAACGTTATGGCTTTTGATCGTCGCGGTGATTTCTTCAATCGACCCCAGGGGGTTCATGGTTCCGTTGTGGAAAGATGAAATCGAACCGCGTTCTTCCGATACGACCAGGACCAAGGCATCGGTTTGTTCGGCAAGGCCCATGGCAGCATGATGCCGCGTTCCATACTCCTCGGGCAGACGGGACGTCTGGGACATCGGCAGACGCACCCCGAAATTGGTCAAGCGGTTGTCTTCGATGATCATCGCCCCGTCATGGCCGGGCGAGTTAGGGTCGAAAATACTCATAATCAGCGGCAGGCTCGGTTCCGCCGCCAGCCGGTGGCCGCCGGAAAGCTTTTCCTGCATCGGCTCTTTTCCGGGATAGACGATGATCGCCCCGCGTTTTTGTTTTGCCAGTTGCATGAGGCTGAGGGCGACCATTTGTACGAGATCGTCAACGCCGGACAGGGACTTTTTCTTTTGTAGAGAAACGACTTTTTCGAGGAGTTTGCGGAGTTCCGGTTGAAAGATAACGATCAGAGCGATGACCGCGACATGGCTCAAATTCTGGAAGATCCACTCAATACCCTCAAGGTCGAGGAGATTTGCCAGGGTGAACACTAAAAAGGCGGCCAGGATGCCGACGAGAATTTTCCAGGTGCCGAGCCGCACCAGGGTCCGGTAGAGAAAAAACAGACCGACGGCAATGAGGGTGATATCGAGTATCGCCTGCCAGGTGAGAAATTCGCGGAGAATAAAGGTAATCTTGGTCATTGACGTTTATGGTCGGCCGGATTTTTGCCGATGGTGAAGGAGAAGGTTACGCCTTGTTTGCCATCCGATTCGGCCCAAACCTGCCCGCCATGGAGGTCGACCAGCTCCCTGACAATCGCCAGTCCCAGGCCGGTGCCTTCGATTTTGCTGTCGGCGCAATTACGCTTATATCTTTGAAAGATATTGCGGCAATCTTCCGGGGCTATCGGTTTACCGTCATTGACGACGCTGATGGTATGAAATCTTGCCGATGTTTCATGGGTGATGGCGATTTGGCTGAGGCCTTCACCGCCATATTTCAAAGCATTATCGACCAGATTCCGAAGAATCCGCAGGATGACCAGCCGGTCGGCTTTGAGCACGCCGATGTGTGGTGGTTCGGACCAGTGAATGCTTCTTTCCTTCAGCCGATGATCATTTTCTGCCCGGACGGTCTGGCAGATTTCCAGGAGGTTGAGCGGTTCTCTCTTTAAGGGTTGTTCTTTTGAGGAGATGAAGGCATTTATCTGATCAATGAGGGCGCTCACCTGTTCCGCCGATTTCTCGATCTGGGCGCAGTATTGCCTACTCTTTGTGTCGAGACCGTCGAGGTGTCTTTTGTTCATTACTTTTGCCAGGGCATGTATGGCGATAACCGGATTTTTTAAATCGTGGGCCACGGAATAAGCGAAAAGTTGTATTTTCTCGCTTTGTTCCTGCACAAGCCTTTCGCCGGCCAAGCGTTGAGCCAGGCGCTTTCTGTTGCGATAAAAGCTGGAAACGATAATGAAAAGTCCTGTGGTCCAGAAGAAGAGATGCGTTAAGTATAAGGTACGCAGGGAGCGGGCCTCCATCTGCCGATAGGGTGGAGTAGCGACCGAGGGACTTATGCCGCTGTGCACATCGCCTTTCTCAGTGGAGGAATGCTGCAACTTCTGGTTGTTATTAAG
>JAABQY010000198.1 GCA_011391225.1 Desulfobulbaceae bacterium
CTTTTACCCATGACATGACCAGGATGCTTCTGGTCGAGCAGCTCTACCGGGCCTATACCATCAAGTCCGGAGAAAAATATCATAAATGATCTATGGTTCACAGTCGTTGAAGGTCAAATACACATCGAACCGGCTGTTTTTCGTAGTAATTTCATGTGAAGGGATATGCTCGGTAAGCAATGGTGCCGGGCGTGAACGCTTCACAACTACTCGGTTCTTTGCCCGTTTCATAGCAAATTCCAGCACGGATCCACAGTCCTGATCATCGCCGACAAGTGTTCTGATGGTCCGCATCGCTTGGCGATTGAGAGCGGAACCATGACGATGCGGGTACATCGGATCAAGATAAACGGTGTTGTAGACTTCTAGACACTGCTGCAAATAGCTTTGCGCGTCGGCGACCACCAGTCGCAACCTCTTGTCGATGATACCAGCCGTTTTCTCTTCCCGAAGTCCTCGTTGCAAGCCGTCTTCGAGAAGAGCGGCGATGATCGGTGATCTTTCACACATCGTCACCTGACAGCCAAGACTTGCCAGAACAAAGGCGTCGCCACCAAGTCCGCCGGTGCCGTCAAGGATCTTAGGCCGAAATCCCGGTTTAATGCCGACTGCCCTTGCAAGCGGCTGTTTGATCGTACAATCATTTGCCAGCCGGTAAGCATTTTTGCCGTGCACAAAATCGATAGACAAAAGATTGTGCAGTTTCTTTGAACCAGGCAAGGCGTGCAGAAGCTTCAACCCTTCCGGGGTATAGGCAAGAAGTAAATCAGACAAACATTCAGATACCTGGTCAACGAAGGGAAGCTCCAGTTTCTTCGCCAGGTCGTCGGCTTTTTGTAGAAATATCGCTGAATGTATTGTAGATGAAACGGATATTGAGAGGGCAGGAGGCATTACCATATCTTCCGTTATATTAAAGAGGTATTAATTGGGTAGTGGAGCACAGTACCCGAGTCACCCTGAAATAACCAGTACCTTTACTATGCCAAGACAAAAACCTGAAGTTATTGCTATTATTCCTGCACGCTACGAATCGAACCGATTTCGTGGAAAACCTTTGGCGTTGATTGCCGGAAAGCCGATGATTCAACATGTGGTGGAAAGAGCCAGGGCGGTGGAGATGCTCTCCCGGGTTGTTGTCGCCACCGACGATGAACGTATCGCCCGCTGTGTTGAAGGTTTTGGTGGGGAGTATGTCATGACCCGCAATAATCACGTTTCCGGCTCAGACCGCCTGGCTGAAGCTGCAGAAATACTGAAAATTTCCGAAGATGATGTGGTAGTCAACATTCAAGGCGATCAACCGCTTTTCCCGGCGGAGGTGGTGCAACAGGTTGCACAACCCCTGCTCGATGATCCCGACCTGCCGATGTCCACCCTTATTTATAAAATCATCCGCCCGGAAGAGATAAACGATCCCAACCATGTAAAAACCGTCTTCGACCGTGATTTTTATGCGCTCTATTTTTCCCGTTCGCCCATTCCGTTTCAACGTAATCCGCACGATATTGTCAAGCCGACCTACTATAAACATCTCGGGTTTTATGCCTATCGCAAAAATTTCTTATTGTCTTTTGTAACATTGCCGGAAGGTGAGTGGGAGCGGTTCGAAAAACTTGAACAATTACGTGCTTTAGAATACGGCTACAAAATCAAGCTCGTTATCACCCAGCATGATTCCATAGAAGTCGACACGCCGGAAGAACTTCTTCGGGTCGAACAATATCTGCTCAAAACCTCTTAACCATTTGACTGTTGCCTGAAAATTACAGACAATAGGCGAAGTATATGCAGATTCAACCTTGTGAGGTCAGGCTTGATACTTGAAAAACTACGGGAAATCCAGAACATTCAACTTTCACCGCTGGATCTTTTGCCGCAGCTCGATTTACGTGAAAAAATTATCGATCTCGTTCTCCGCGGAGTTCCTGATCATGTGCATGCATCTGCAAAAACGCATCTTCTCGCGCTGCGCCAGGAACTGCTTGAAACAAGTGTTGAAGACGTCAAAATCGTGGTTTTTGGCGGCGGCACAGGGCTGTCGAATATTGTCGGTGGAGATTCGCGCCGGGAAAATTGGGCACAAAAGCCCTTTGTCGGTCTGAAAGAAATCTTCCCACAGACACGGTCGATTGTCTGTGTCACCGATAACGGCGGCTCAACTGGAGAACTACTCAAAGATCTGCCTCTTATTGCCGTGGGTGACATGCGGCATGTATTATTGTCATCTATAGAAAGCAGCAATCTGCAAAAAAGATATACTGTTGATGGCTTCGAGGCAGGAAAAATTGCCGCGATACTTGCTGGAATTTTCAACCATCGCTTCACCGAGCCGTTTGCCAGAGAAACTACGCAATTCCAGGAGATTGCTGATAGAATAAGTGCACTGCCGCGGGCCTTGGAGCAGTATTTAAAATATCTGCTGGATTATCTCTTTTCCGATCAGTGTTTGGCCGTGACGCTGAAGCGCCCGCACTGCCTCGGCAATTTACTGCTTGCCGCTGCCGTTTACCGAGAAATCGATGAGAGTACTATAAGCGACCAACTTGGAGAAAAACAGGAGTCGCTGCATAGAGCAGTGTTCAAAGGCATCAACGCTCTGGCCAAGATGATCGGTGCCTGTGACCGGGCGGTACTGCCTTGTACCTCAACGCCTGCACAATTGCGGGTACTGTATACCAACGGTGTGGAGATAGTCGGTGAGCATAAGCTGAGCGAGTCACGGCGCGGATTTCCCGTTGACAGTGTCGAAGTAGACTATTGCGATACCATTCGCATATATGACGAGGTCTTGGCAGACATTGCCAATGCCGATATCTTGATTCTTGCACCGGGCAGTTTGTATTCGTCAATTATTCCCGTTTTTAAGGTACCGGGTCTTGCTGATGCGGTGCGCAACAATCGCAAAGCATTGAAGGTTTTGGTTTCAAATCTCTGGGTCCAGGCGGGGGAAACTGATCTGAGCATTGCCGATCCGGAAAGGAAATTCCATGTATCAGACATGATCCGAGCCTATGAAAAGAATATTCCGGGAGGCACCAGAGGACTTTTTAACGAGGTACTCTGCATCTCCCTCAACGATATTCCCGCCTCCGTTTTGCAGCGGTATGCAGTTGAGGGCAAGATTCCTATCTTTGTTGATCGGGAAAGGCTTTTTTATGAGCATTATATTCCCATCGAATGCGGTGTCTATTCACGGGAAGCCCTGGTGGAAAGAGGTGTCATTCAGCACGATCCGGACATTCTCGCACTGGCAATAAAAGGGCTGTACAACGGTCGAGCCTGTTTCTCAGCTCATCCCGAGCCAAGTAGCGATGGAGAAATTGGCCCGACGACCCGCTACCAACCTCCGGCTGGTGTGCGCATTTTGCCATGCCAAAAGTTTCGCGGCATCAACGAGAAATTAGCACAGGTGCAGATTCATTGTGTCGGAGATGATCTGAAGCTTGATACAGGGAAATTGCAGAATGATATAAGCGATATTTTTTGGAATCATCCGGTCATTCCCCTGCATCACCTCCAGTATTTCGATGCGATTTCCTGTATTGATCGTCAGCTATGGAACAGGGACCAGCAGTGGGATAATGTCTTTTCATTTTTCGATCCTGAAGACAGATCCATTAAGATCAGAGGAGATCAGGTTGCGGTTAAGCAAAAGCTTGAGATTGCTTTGATGATCGCTCTCGGGGAATCGCTTATCGGCAACTACGCCCTGAAAAAGGAGATGCATGAGGTGATAATTGATCACCTGCATCTTGGCCGGGTGTATCATCTTTATTTGCAAGAAAAAGATCAACGCCGATGCTTTTTAGACAATGATCAGTTACGATCGTTTCTAGCACTTGCTCGGATGTGCCCGACAGAAGACGAAAATCATTACACTCGTCTTGTCAACAAGGGTGAGGGTTTTACTCCACCGGGGTTGTTGATGGGACTTATGTATGCCTGGTATGTTGATAATCGTCTGGCAAGTCATATTGAGTACAAGATGTCGGTAATGAAAATAAATCAGACTGATCTTATTCCGGAGCAATTGAAAATGGCCGAGAGAAGAAGGAAGATGGTCAGTTTTTTCAAGGATGTGATTTTTAAGCCATTGCCAAGGAATTCAATATGGCCATAAAAACCCTCGTAGTCGACAACAACCCTGTTTTCCTCAAGGCTGTTTCGACCATACTCAGCCAGGAAGGGTGTACCGTGAAAACCGCCGGAACAGGGCTCGAAGCTCTTGAAATTCTTCAGGAGTATGAACCGGAAATGGTTTTCACCGATCTGATAATGCCGCTTGTCAGTGGCGAGCAGTTGTGTCGGATTTTGCGACATACAAAAAAGCATCAGAATATCTTTATCGTCGTTCTCTCGGCAATTATTCTCGAAGATCAGAAAAGAATCGTTCAGGATATCAACTGCGATCTCTGTATAGCCAAGGGCAACCTCAAAGAGATGCGTCAACATATTCGCGAAGCACTCCACAGTTTCGGAAAAAGGGAGAAGGAGGTACTTTCAGGGGAAAATAAAAAAGATGCGCGAATTCCTATCGGGCTTAAACCGTCGACCGTAACGAGTGAGCTTCTCTTGGAAAAACAGCATCTCGCCATGATGCTTGCCAATCTTGATGAAGGCATCCTCGAATTGAGCGGCCGAGGAAAAATTGTAACCGCCAACCGAGCTGCCCTCGAAATTCTTTCCAGCAGAGAAGAACTGCTGATTGGCATGGTCTTTGCCGAGGCAATAGACTGGGGACACTTACGCGAGCCCATCGAGCAATGGACGCTGGACCAGCTCATCGCGCGGGGAATGGGCGGATATGAGATTTTTGAGGAATCACCCCTCTTGCTCAAAGGCCGGGTGATTATCGGGTGGTTTATGCCGGTGGCAGAGGCCGAGGATGTCTTTGGCCTCTGCATATTCCGCGATATTACCCGTCAGTATCAGGCAGAACAGCATAACAAGGAGCTTGATAACGCCATAAAGCTCGTGAAAAAAATGGATGCGATGAGCTGCATGGCCGGAGGTGTCGCCCACGATTTTAATAACCTGCTGACAATAAT
>JAABQY010000199.1 GCA_011391225.1 Desulfobulbaceae bacterium
GAAATAGTGAAAATAAAGAGTTATTTCTTAACGACCCCTAAAGCGACTGCCACCATCCCCGCTCGATGCGTAATTGGACAACGATCCTGACAAGAACAGTCATGATAACACCCAACCACAGAAACACCGCCACCCCGCTCTGCAACAATACCGAGACGTCACCACCGAACGGCGCCTCAAGACGCAGGCCGAGGGTGAGAAAGACTACGCCGCCCAAGGCCATAGCCAGAAGGAAGAGACGCAGCTTTTCCCGCTCCCTGGTAAAAGCTTCCGATGCTTCAAGGCGATAGAGGGTGTTTACCCACCAGAGATATTCGTCGCCGGAGATTCGTGGCGGCAGATGATAGCCGCGCCAGAGGGGCCAGACCACATCATAGCCCTGCTCAATGGCGGTGGGCAGAAAGTCATACTTACCCGGCTTGGCCCTGATGGCGGCAACAAGCTCACCCAGATTCCGCCAAGGCGCATCGTCGCGAACAACGACCACCCCGTAATCGCTGCCCACCGCCCCAAGCCAGCGGACATCGGCTTCGGTATACTTACCATATTTCCGCAGGGCAAGATTGAGCAGCGAACCGGTGCTCGCCGCCACCACCATATTGGCATCCTTGCTCCTGACGTTTATCGCATAATTGTAAGACAGCGCCCCGATGCCTCCCGGCATGAAACGGATGGACATGGGGATAAGCAGGGATTCGGCAAGGGAATTAGCCAGCAATCGGCACATGATATCATGGCCGCCTTCCGGTTTGGCTGGGGCGATACACTCGGCATTGGTGAGCTCAAAGGCCTGACCTGGGCCGGCGGGAAGGAAGGTTGCCAGGGATAAAAGCAGGATCAGTTTAATACCCGCACTCTCTTTTCGTCGCCCTGTCATGGAGCGTTCTTCGCAGCTTGCAGCATAAAAGAACCAATCCGGGTTTCCGTATCACCTTTCCCGGACTTCATAGCGCGGGAAGCATCGGCCAACGTGTCAGCCAAGCTCCGAACTTCAAGAACGACTGTGCTCATGATTCCACCTCTCAATGTCGGCGTTGAAATTCAAAAGTAAACTGTTTTGTTGTCAATTACTCCAACAATTTTTCCAGCCGGTAGCGTCTTTCCGGTCGGCCCTTGGTGCCGTAGTCGAGATGAATGTACAGGAGGCCCTTGGCGATGAGGTACTCGAGGTATTTCCTGGCTGTCGTCCGGCTGATGCCGATTTCTCCGCCGACCTCGATGGCGCTGAAAGCCGAGCGACCACCCTTGTTGAACACCGCGATCACCGGATCGAGGGTATTCTCAGCAAACAGCAGAACCTGTTTCCTCTTGACAGCAATATTGAACAATTAGCTCAATCATGTGCCGCCAGGATTATCGTATCACGTAAGGAGGTTGATCCTTCTGAGAGTGATGATTACCGGGAAGTCGATCTCGACAGCCTGGAAATGAGCCGCCCCCGCAGTGTTGGTGCCGGGCACATCACCTTGGAATCGTTGCTGTTTTCAGGAATTGATGAGAAGCTGAAAGAACTCGGTTTTAATGGACCACAGACGGCCGCAGCCATAGGAACGATTATAGGTCGCTGCTGTGAGCCGGGTAGTGAACTGGCGACACATACATGGCTGCAGAAACGATCAGGCCTTGGCGATTTGCTTGATTACGATTTCAGCAATCTGAGTTTGTATGGCATGTACATGATTTCCGATCAATTGTTCAAGAATAAAGCGGCGATTGAACGGCATGTATATGAACGAGAGCGAAGTCTGTTCGGCCTACGGGAGACCATTACCCTGTATGATCTGACCAATACCTATTTTGAGGGTGAGGGCAAGGCCAATGGTCTTGCTGCTCGTGGACATTCCAAAGAAAAACGTACCGATTGTCCCCTCGTTACCCTGGGCCTGGTGCTTGACTCCAGTGGTTTCCCCCGGCGCAGTCAGGTGTATGAGGGCAATGTCTCTGAGCCGAAGACCTTGGCGGAGATGCTCCGCAATCTCGAAGGTGGGGACACCTCAACCGGCCCAAAACCCACTGTAGTCATGGACGCCGGTATTGCCACCGATGATAATGTCGCCTGGCTGCGGGAGCACGAATACCCATACCTGGTAGTGAGCAGGAAGAGGCATCGTGAATTTGCTGAAGAATCATCTGTTGTGGTCAAAAAGGATGACGAGTGCACGGTGCGGGTGCAGAAGGTTTTTGACGAAAAGACCCAGGAGACGCTGTTATATTGCCACTCCAGCCAGCGGGAAAAGAAAGACCAGGCCATTGACGACCGCATCACAAGCCGGCTGGAAGAGGCCCTGCAGAAACTTGCCAGCGGTCTTGCGAAGAAGCGATGCCTCAAAAAATACCACAGACAGCTATCCAGGGGTGTACTGCCTGCGGACAAGTCATGCGGATTGGGATGAATCTCTGTTGTGGAACACCTATACCATGCTGACCGATCTCGAAGCGGTATTCCGGTCACTGAAATCTGAACTTGGTTTGCGGCCGATTCATCATCAAATCACCGACAGAGTCGCAGGGCACCTGTTTATCACGGTTCTCGCATACCACCTGGTGCATTCTATACGGGTCAGGTTGAAACAGGCGGGTATCCATAGCAGCTGGTCGAGCATACGAAAACTCCTGTCAACTATGTGTCGAGTAACAGTATCTATGCAGTGCAAAAACGGCGATACTGTTCATGTCAGAAAAAGCACCCGACCTGAGCCGAAGCAACAAGAAATATTTTCAGCCCTTGGGGTAAAAAGCCACCCTGGGCAAACGGTGAAAACGACAATATGAAACAAAACAAAAGAAGTAGTGCCATAAAGACACCCGATATCACAGTAACATACTGTTATTACAATATTTCGTCTTTGACTCTCACAAAGTTGGGCTAGCTCTGTTCGGTTCCACAGCTCGGGATACGGCAGGCGGTGGCAGTGATGTGGATATCTTGATCGCCTTCGACGGGCCAGCTACCTCAAAACGATATTTTGGGGTGCAGTTTTACCTGGAAGACTTGCTGGGATGCCCGGTCGATCTGGTCACCGAAAAGGCCCTGCGTCGAGAATTGCGACCATACATTGAACAGGAGCGGGTCTATGTCTGAACCGGGCAGACGGGAATGGCGGTTTTATATCGATGATGATACTCTCTGGAGTATTATAGAGGATGACGTATCCGAATTATTACCGCTGCTGACAGTACATTGCCTGGATCTGTGTAGGTATGTGCGGGTGATTGTCCGGTGCCGGTGGTTACCTGGCCGAGCGTTTTCCGCCGTCCTTTGCCAAAAGCAACACCCTGGCGCTGGAACTTGGCTATGAGCTGGGCAGTGCCCATGAGGTGTAGCAAAGTTGAGCTTTTGCGGGTATGTTGCGGTGGTTTTTTAAACCAACGCATAAAAAAATGAGGAAACCCATGGAAAAAATCAAGGTTAAGAATCCGCTGGTCGAAATCGACGGCGACGAGATGACCCGGATCATCTGGCAATTTATCAAGGACAAGCTGATCCTGCCCTATCTGGACATCGATCTGCAGTACTACGACCTGTCGGTTACCCATCGCGACGCCACCGAGGATAAGGTGACGGTGGAAGCGGCGGAGGCGATCAAGAAGTATAAGGTCGGCGTCAAGTGTGCGACCATCACCCCGGACGAGACGCGGGTTAAAGAGTTCAACTTACAAAAGATGTGGAAGTCGCCGAACGGCACCATCCGCAATATCATCGGCGGGACGGTCTTCCGGCAGCCGATCATCTGCAGGAACATCCCCCGCCTGGTACCCGGCTGGACCAAGCCGATCGTCATCGGCCGGCATGCCTTCGGCGACCAGTATAGAGCTACCGACTTCCTGGTCCCCGGCCCGGGCAAACTGACCATGACCTATACCCCGGCAGGCGGGGGGGCTCCTTTGGAATACCAGGTCTTTGACTTCCCCGGACCCGGCATCGCCATGGGCATGTACAACCTCGACGCCTCGATCCGCGGCTTTGCCCGGTCGTGTATGAACTACGGCCTGTCCCTCGGTTGGCCGGTATATCTGTCCACCAAGAACACCATCCTGAAAAAATACGACGGCCGGTTCAAGGATATCTTCCAGGAGGTCTTCGAGGCCGAGTTTGCAGGGAAGTTCAAGGCGGCGGGGATCGTCTACGAGCATCGCCTCATCGATGATATGGTGGCCAGTGCGCTTAAGTGGCCGGGCGGCTTTGTCTGGGCTTGCAAGAACTACGACGGTGATGTTCAGTCGGATACGGTGGCGCAGGGGTTCGGGTCCTTAGGTCTGATGACCTCCGTTCTCCTTACCGAGGACGGCGGCACCGTCGAAGCCGAAGCGGCGCATGGCACGGTGACCCGCCACTACCGCGAGCATCAGAAGGGCAAGGCTACCTCCACCAACCCCATCGCCTCGATCTTCGCCTGGACTCGTGGCCTGTGGTACCGCGGCAAGTTTGACGAGACGCCTGCGGTCCAGCGCTTTGCCGAAACGCTGGAAAAGGTCTGTGTCGATAGCGTCGAAGCGGGCTTTATGACCAAGGATCTGGCTATTTTGGTCGGTGCAACGCAAAGCTTTCTCACCACCGAAGAGTTCCTCGCCAAACTCGCTGAAAACCTCCGCATCGCCATGCACTAAACCTCTGCTCGTCCCTTTCGCCGCCGGAGGTCTTCCTCAGGCGGCATTTTCTCCTTTCATGAGATAAAGAACAGTTCTTCTGTCAAGGTTTCGGTGCGACGTTGGCCATTCAATACGGAGATACTCAGCAAAATATCTCCGAGCTCAAGCAGTAAAAAAAACCACCTCGAGGCGCTGCGAGCGATTACTCAACAGATTTCGCCTTTTCAAAAAAGTGTATTTACTAATTGGATGGACCACGTTATGAATCTTCTCTGAACACTCATCCCTTCAAATTGCCTTTTTAAAATTTTCCGTCGCTCTCGATAGGTTATGACATTAAAAATAAACGAAATCTTATCTTCAAAGCCGGCACAATGGTTGCTATACAAATTCATTCGCCTCTACTCATTAACATACCGACTTGAA
>JAABQY010000200.1 GCA_011391225.1 Desulfobulbaceae bacterium
AAAGAAATTAGGTTCTGATGTTGTCAAACTTTGGGCGTCTGATTTTGTGCATCGGTTGTCACAAAGCTTGCTGTGATGGATGGAGTAGCCGGCAGGTAATAAAGAGACGTGAGGGTATACTAAACCTCATGTTCTTTTGAGCTTTTAATGATCTTTTGACATTCATTTTCTGCGTCCATGTCATTTTTAGCCACAATCGTCCGAAACACCGATTGGTTGCTTTTTTGGATCAATTCATATTTGTCGTCACCGATATATTCCAGGAGCCAATCTCTCCATTGATGAATAATTCTTCGCACCATATCACATCCTTCCCAGAAATCTGAGCCTGAATTTTTTTGTGGAGTTGCCGGGCTCCCTTGAAGACCAGCGTTGGCAGGTCTGTTGGCAGGAGTTACGAGTGGCAGGCCTTTACAGGGGCTCCGAGGGACGAGTCATTTATACTCTGTCCGACACCTCCCTTTGATTTTGCCAAAAACACTCTTTGCTATGAAATCGTCGATTGGAGGACGGGAAATACAAGGGCCGGACCGAGCCTCTTGTGCGATCATCAATTCCACGTCTTATGTATGCTTTGTTTTGGAGCAAATGGCTATATATAATTTTAATAGATTTGCTCTGTTCTCTAGAGCATCGCATATTCGTCAAAATAGGCTTATTTAAATAAACAAAATAAGGCGCTTATCAAAAAATCCGCGCAAAAAACCGCAATTATTTTTTTAGTGACACCAAAAAGAAATCTGTGAGGTTGCAGCCAGTTAAAGTGACTTGAATTATGTAAGTATTGAAATGTTGTAAATATCTGCTATATCGAAGGATCATCTTTAAACCATGAGGTTCGGGTGAGCACAAATACATGAGTGGGGGAGCATGGCAGAGTCGCTCGAACACTTGACTGAAAAAGCGATCTCATCTTTATGTACCAATACGGCTCGCATAAATAACCGAAGATACGGCTATGCCTTTTAACTCACTTGTTTTTCTGTTTTTCTTTTTGCCTGCTACGTTGTTTTTATACCAGGTCGGTGGACACCGTCTTCGAAATTACACGCTACTTCTGGCCAGCCTGCTGTTTTATGGCTGGGGCGGTCTAATTTCGTTGCCAATTCTGCTGTGGATCATCGTCGGCAATTTTCTTTTCGGTCTTCTTCTAGAAAGACTCCAGCCGGGATGGAAAAGGCAGGTAACGCTTACTCTGGGGATAGTTGCAAATCTTTATCCCCTAGGCTATTACAAATATACTGGATTTCTCCTTGTGAATCTTAATAATTTCTTCCCGAATCTGCATGCATCCTTTCATGTGCCAAATCAATCGCATATTCCATTAGGAATTTCTTTCATTGCTTTTCATGCAATTTCTTATCTTATCGATGTGTCAAATGGCAGGGCATCTGGACAAAAAAACCCTTTCCAGCTCGGTCTTTATCTTACGTTTTTCCCTAAGGTTCTCGCCGGCCCTATTCAACGCTATGCCGAGGCCTTACCACAACTGAATCTTCGACAGGTGACCCTTGCCGAATTTTCTTTCGGTGTTGAGCGATTTATCGTCGGCCTCGGGAAAAAGCTGTTACTTGCCAACGCCCTGGCTGAAATTGCTGATCCAATCTTTCAAGCCCCTGCTGCCGATTTGTCAGTCGCCATCGCCTGGCTGGGTTGTATCTGTTATACGTTACAAATCTATTTTGATTTTTCCGGTTACACAGATATGGCTATCGGTTTGGGTTGTATGTTTGGGTTTCGTTTGCCGGAAAATTTTAATTATCCTTACGTAGCTCAGTCAGTACAGGAATTCTGGCAGCGTTGGCACATGACACTTTCTCAATGGTTCCGTATCTATCTGTATATTCCATTGGGTGGGAACAGGCTAGGCAAATTGCGGACTTACTGTAACCTCTGCGCTGTATTCCTGCTCTGTGGTTTCTGGCATGGCGCCAGTTGGAACTTCATTGTCTGGGGTATGATGCATGGAATTTTTCTGGTATTGGAGCGTTGGCGATTGGCTGCTCTTCTTGGCCGTCTTCCGAGAATAGTGCGGCATCTCTATCTGGTGCTTTTTGTCATGGTCAGTTGGGTTTTCTTCCGTGACGACAATTTAGGGGAAGCATTGCATTATCTTGGTGCCATGTTGGGGGTGGGAACAATACCACAGGCCAATCCCTGGATTCTTCTTAAGATGGACAGCCAGGTTGCCGTGTTTGTGGTCGTGTCGTGTTTGTTGGCCTTTCCATCAGCACCTTTGCTGACGGACGCACTTGGTCGTTTTGTGGGTGGCCGAACATCTTCCAAAGAATTACTTGTCAATATTCTAAGCGGTATCAAAGTCTTCAATCTTTCGTTACTCTTCCTCCTGGCACTGATGGCTATGGCGTCGGGTACTTACAATCCCTTTATCTACTTTCGTTTCTAATAGCTATGCCTCGTGGTAAAATTCTTGCCCAAACTTCGTTAACGATCATTTTCCTGGCGACTCTTGGTTTTTTTTGCCTAGGTACGATCTTCTCCGAAAAAAAGGACATCTCTTTCCAGGAAAAGCGACAATTGGCCAGTTTCCCGCAAATCCCCTCAAGCAAAGCTTTACTGATGGCCTGGCCAAAATCACTGACTGAATATCTGAAAGACCAATTCTTTTATCGAGAAGATTTGGTTTTTCTCAATGCCCTGATGCGGGTCAAACTGTTCCAGAGGTCGCCAACTTTTGTTGTTTTAGCGGGAGTGGAGGGTTGGTACTTTTTTATGGGTGATTGGGCCTTGCATGACTTCCTTCGCAAACCTGAAAAGACCGACGCTGCATTGACACGTTCCTGGGAGAATCTTATTGCCCATCGCCAGCAGATGCTTCAGGAGATTGGTGCAAACTATCTTGTGGCGGTGGCGCCCAACAAGGAGTGCTTGTATCCGGAGTTTTTGCCAAAGAGGATCGAAGAAAAAATCGGAACTTCGATTCTGCAGGTGATGAATGACCGAATGAGTTGCAGTCCCTTAGCCGACCACTTCCTTGATCTCACCGAACCGCTCCGAAAGGCCAAATCCCCAGAGCTGCTCTATTTCAAGACAGATTCTCATTGGAATTCACGGGGAGCTTATTTTGCCTACCGCGCCATCATGGAAAAGATCAAGCTCTGGTACCCGCAAATCGCTCCATTGCCTGAGAATAGCTTTGCTAAAAGGCCATTAGAGAATACTCAGAATGGTGACCTCGTCTTGTTAATGGGTCTCATTGGTTCAATCTCTGAAAAGGTAGAAGAATGGGATGTGCGACCCCCCTGCACCACGCTGGAGGATAGAACAATAACCTCGGAAAGGTTGCCTGCCGGGCAATCGCTTCAAGCAAACGGCTGTCCGGCAGGGGCGGATCAGCGGGTGCTGGTTATTTCCGATTCCTTCGGCGAGGGAATAAAAAAATATATGTCAGCGACATTCCAGGATGTTGTCTATAGCCGTGAGCTGAATGTTCCAGATCTGCGAGGTTTTATAAACGAGTATCGGTTTGATTTAGTACTCGATCTTCGCGTTGCACGTTACCTGCCCAAGGTTATGTCGCCGGGGCGAGACGAAAAAAATTACTAGTTATTCTCTGTTTTGCAGCCGCAATATCGAAGAAGGCCGGGTCGAAATCGGCACGCCTGGTCAGTCCGAAGAGGCGGTCGTGGTTTTTATGGCCAGGGGTTTCAAAAGCCTTGAGAAATCCTTGGTATTCATGGATGTCCCCGACTGTTTCCGGCGGACAGGCCCTTTCTCCGTCAAGGATAACAGGGTATTTCAGCTCTTTGGTCGGTGGGACGATTTCTTCCAAATGGATTTCGTGTTCCCAGCCTTCGCCCGCGCCGTAGAGGTAGGTGAACATGAATCCCATATCGTCTTCCAGGGTGTAAAGCCTGTATTTATTTTCATCGAAACGTTTTGATTCGTGCAGGAGCGTGCTTTTCATGGTCGGTTCGTAACAGATCTTGCCGACGAGAAACTGGTGGACATGGGAATTGCTCCAGCCCATACTTTGCTGGATGACATCGTGGAGATGGGAGAGATTCAATTGACCAGGCACTTGGATACGGCGCCAGATCAGCGGATCGGAAAAGGTAATGGAGATATGCAGGATATAGCTCGGAAGCGGCTTTTCGTCTTTTTTTGTTTTAGTCTTAAACGATCCTGGAAAAACCCCTTGGATAACCTGTGCCATGTTCTGCTCCTCTGGTTTTTGTCGCTTATTAGAAAAAATCACGACGTCTTGCATAATTATTGAGGTTTAAGAATATGGCAAAACAATATCAATGAATTTTTGGAAATAAAGGAGGTTTTAGAAAATCTCACCAAATAATCGGCGTCTCCGGCCCATTTTATTTTTGGCAGTTTCGGAGAGCCGATCCCTTGAGTAAAAAAATAAGGTGGAATAGGGAGGAAATGAAGTAACACAAGGTTGAGAGTTATGGGCGGCAGAAACTAAAGCCTCTTTTCTGCCGTATTCATAGGCTCAATTTTTTCTTCGAGGAATTTAAAAAGGGTGGTTTTGCAGTAGTAATCGTTAGGGAGCTTTTTGCGGAATTCAGCCAGGATGATTTCCTGTTGCTGAGGTGTATACAAACTCCACTTCTGTAAGGCGTCCGGTTGTGGCTTCATTTTCATGCACACCCTGCCCAGGTGTTCTTCATTGAATTTGGAGAAGATGTCAGAAGATTCACCGACTCCGATGGTCAATCGGTTCTCAAGCTTTAATGAAAGCACTGTATCAGTGGCTTCTCACATTTTTCTTACAAACCGAGAGGCAAACCGAAGTTTTTTTAACTGCAAATAGAAGATTCTTTATGTAGTTGAATCGCCACATGATTTTGGTAAATATTATTTGAAAAAATGAGGCTAAGAATAAAAAATGGTGAGGTTTAAATTCGCAGGGGATGTATCTGATGAAGTCCTTGTGGGATTCAGGACACTATTCGCTTTCCGAGATTTTTTGCAGGGTGGTGCGGAGCAGTTGGTGGAAACGGGTGGTTGCCCGGTCCTCGATGTCGCT
>JAABQY010000201.1 GCA_011391225.1 Desulfobulbaceae bacterium
GGCTATAATCTGTCCATGGGCAATATTCAGCACCCGGCTCGATTTATAAATGAGGACAAAGCCGAGGGCCGAAAGGGCGTAAATCGATCCGACAACAATGCCACTGACCACCAGTTGGAAAAAATAGCTCATCGTTTCTCGTCCATTGTGTGAAAGCGGATGGTTGTATCAACCTTCGTTGTTTGGCCGTCTTGATACTGAAAATGCGCCGCAACTCTTTTTTCCATCACCTGCTCGTCATACAATGCTAGGTACAAATCATTGTATTTTTCCCGGACAAATTGACGGCGGATCTTGCCGGTTTTAGTCAGTTCACCATCATCCATATCCAGGAGTTTATAGAGAATGGCAAAGCGATGAATCTTAAAATGATCCTTTTCGGCATTGTCATTGATTTTTACAACTGCTCCCCGGATCAGCTCGGCAACCTCCGGCTGGGCTGACAGGTCCATATAGGTACTGAAAGAGATCCCTTTATCCTCGGCCCATTTGCCGACAACGATGGGATCGACATTGATGAGCGCCGCCACAAACGCCTGCTGATTACCAAAAATCACCGCTTCCTTAATGTATGGACTGAATTTCAGGCGGTTCTCAAGGAACATCGGACTGAACATCAAGCCATCTTTATTGTGCATCACATCGGAAATCCGGTCGATTACCACGAGGTGACCGTTTGCGTCGATATATCCGGCATCACCTGAGTGGAGCCAGCCGCCCTCAAGTAATTCCGCAGTTTTCTCGGGGAGTTTGTAATAGCCTGGAGTAACCGAGGCGGATCGTGACAGAATCTCGCCGGATTCGGATATCCGACACTCGGTACCCGGCAGAGGCTTGCCGACCGTATCCGGCCTGACATCGCCATCCCTGTGCATATAGGCAATGCCGACAATTTCCGTCTGGCCGTAGATCTGCTTGAGATTGACGCCGATGGCCTGGTAAAAAGTGAAAAGTTCGGGTCCTAAAGCCGCTCCTCCGGTATATGCCCGGCGCAGCCGGAGCAGGCCGATCTGGTTGACCAGAGGACGGAAAATAATTTGTTTTCCCAACCAGGCGAGAAAGCGGAGTTTCACCGGCATAATCTGCCCCGACATACGATATCCGGCCGCCTCCTCACCTATCTTCATGAAATAGGTGTAGAGTATGCGGTTCAACCAGTAGGCTTCATCAATTTTCAACCAGATCTGCGAGCGAATGGTTTCATAAATTCTTGGAGCGCCAAACATGAAGTGCGGGCCAATCTCCTTAAAATCGTCCATACTGGTTTCTACCGACTCAGGAAAATTTACGGCAATCCCGGTTGCCATTGCCACCCCGAAGGAATTCATCTGCTCACCTATCCAGGCAAACGGCAGAAACGAAACATACTCATCGGTTTCCTCAAGAGGGTCGACCTTGGTAAGCTGCAGGCCCATATTGATATAATTGCGATGGGTCAGCATGGCGCCTTTGGGCAGGCCGGTCGTGCCGGAGGTGAGACAGAGATGGCAGATATCATCCGGTTTGCCCGCATCAACCAGGGTCGTGAAGAGGTTCGGATCTTCTTGATGAAGTGTTTCTCCCAAGGTGTAAAGATCTTCAATATGCAGAAACCATGGGTCATCCTGGTAGCCCCGCATGCCCCGTGGGTCTTCATAGATGACTCGCTTAACCAGGGGGATGGTATCTCGCACCTCAACGACCTTATCGACCTGCTCCTGGTCATTGCAGAAGACGACCGTAATCCCGAGATAGTTGAGAATGCCGCCGATTTCACCCGGAAGACTGGTTTGATAAATAGCCGAAGAGACCCCGCCAACCGCCTGGGCACCGATGGCCATATACAGAGTTTCCGGGATATTATCGCTGATGATGGCAATTTTATCCTCTTTTTGGAAACCGATTTTGCGTAAGCCCAGACCGGCTTTTCGCACTCGATCAAAATACTGATTCCAGGTATAACTGTTCCAGCAGCCAAAATCCTTTTCCCGCAGGGCAACCTTTTCTCCGGTTGTCTCCACCCGCCACCTCAGGAGTTGCGGAATACTGAACTGTACTAGATGGTCTTTATTTTCCATGCGAAATTTACTCTTCTCCTATGTAGGCGTCGATCACCTTGGGATTAGATGCAACTTCGTGCGGCGTTCCTGAACCGATAACTACTCCAAAGTCGAGCACATAAATCTGGTCGGAAATATCCATAACCACGCCCAAATCGTGTTCGACCAATACCACGGTAATGCCCCACTCTTTTTTCAAGTCGAGGATAAAACGTACGATATCTTCTTTTTCCTCGATATTCATACCGGCCATTGGTTCATCAAGGAGCAGCAGTTTGGGCTCGAGAGTCAGAGCCCTGGCCACTTCAACGCGCTTTTGCACCCCATAGCTCAGATTGCCAACCATTTTTTTGCGATAGGGTTCAAGCTCCATAAAATCGATAATTTTTTCCACATAGGCGCGATTTTCGGCTTCGATGCGTGAGGCCTTGCCAAAATATACAATAGCGTGTAATATTGTATACTTGAGGTTTTGATGACGAGCTAGCAGGAGGTTGTCGAGAACAGAAAGACCACGAAAGAGTTCGAGATTTTGAAAAGCACGGGCAATGCCCATTGTCGAGATCTGGTGAGGAGAAGCGTACGTCAGGTTGCGCTGACCGTAACGGATTTCCCCTGTAGTTGGGTGGTAAAACCCGGATACACAATTAAGCATACTGGTTTTACCTGCACCATTGGGGCCGATAATCGAGGTAATGAGCCCAGGTTCGATGGTAAGATTGACTCCCGTGAGGGCATTCAAGCCACCAAAGGTAAGAGTAACTTCAGAAACAATGAGCTGTGTCATAGAGTTCTCAATATCACGGGTTGTTATGGTTTTTATGATATTTGCAGCATACTCAATCGAACGAATTATTCAAGTTGATTAAATAGCAGTATAATAGCGGTAAATAACCACTATTATTCCATCGCCAGAAGATGGGACCGGAGATTGATCTTTTGTTTTTTCAGGCCTAATTTCCCCCTGATATTATATCGATGAAAAAGTATGGTATTTTTCGATACCAACAGGACCTCGGCAATTTCCTTGTTGGTCTTTCCTTCTTTAATGAGACTGGCTACCTTAATTTCGACCGGTGTTAAGTGTGCCAGGCCTGAAGCCATTTTATTGGCAAAGGGAGAAATGATATTGTTGAGATTGGTTTCAAGAATCCGCGCCAATGTCCGTTGTTGCGTATCCAGACGTCCGTTCATAACCCTCTCGAGATAAGGATTGACCAGTTCCTGAACATTGCGCATGACGATTTCCCCCAGCTCTTTCTTGTCGACTTCCCGTTGCTGTAGAAGAACCCGGAGGGCGGTATTTACTTCTCCCAAGTGGTGGGATTGCGCCTCAAGTTCCAGTTCACGTTTCTTCAGGGCTTTTTCTACCCCCTTGCGATCCTCAATTTCCTGCTCTAATTTGAGGTTGGCTTGCGCCAGTTCAACGGTTCGTTCGGTCACCAGTTCTTCAAGAAGGCCTTGATATCTATGCAACTCTTCTTCGGCTTTTTTTCTCGCACTGATATCACGCAAGGTAACGATATTTCCCAGCGGCCGGCCATCGCTGCCTACATACAGGGTGGAGCTGAGCTGAACATCAAGAATCTTACCCTCCTTGGTCAATCGCCTGGTCTCAAAGAGATTGATTTTCTGACCGCTCTGCATCCGCAGAATCGCTTCCTTTGTTTCAGGCCAGTTTTCTTCGGGGACAAAATCGATTTGTTTCCCCAGCAGTTCATTGCGTGACAGATGAAAAGTCTGTTCAAAGGCAGGATTGACATAGGTGGCAATACCCTGCATATCGTAGACGACGATGGGATCCGGCGAAGATTCAAGGAAAGTGCGATACCGTTCCTCGCTTTCCCGCCAAATAGCTTCGGTTTTCTTACGCTCCGCCAATTCGTGCCGGACATCGGCGTACAACCGGGACTTGTCGAGAGCAATAAGAGCCAAGGCGGCAAATCGTTCCAGTGTGGTGATATCTTCGCCGCTGAACTGCCTGTCCATTTCCACATGGGCAAGGCCAATTACGCCATACACCTGCTGGTCATTTTTCAAGGGAATTCCGACAATCGATCGCAGACCGTCGAGAACCTTGTCGGCAAGACGTCCTGGCCATGACTTATAATCTTCAACCACCACCGGAGTCTCGGTCTTCCATACCCACCCCCCCATGCCCTGGCCGATCGTAACCCGCCGCCCCAGCTGACTTTTAAAGAAACCTTTGCCGACGACCATTTGCATAAAATCTTGTCCGGGGTCCAACAAGTAGATATAGCCATGCGTCGTACCGCTCAGTGAGGCGGCTCGTTCAAGAATATTTTCTAAGAGCTCTTCTTTGTCGAGTTTATCGATAAGAAAGAGGGATGTTTCATGCAAGGCTTTGAGGGAGGCATTTTGTCGATGGAAGGCGTCCTCGGCCGTCCTCAGACGCTGGGATTCTAACTGCAGTGCCCCTATCTGGGTAACCAGGTCTGAATATGAAGGTGTGGTATCCATGTTGCCTATTAATCCTCTTTGCTAAGCCGTTATAAAAACAGTGCATCATCATTTTCAATAAATTGCAAGAGTTTCAGGTGTCAAGTGTTAAAGTAGCCATTAAACCAACCACCGATCGGCTTTTAAAGCTTGATCCCCTCACCATGCTATCTTCAATGAATTTGTGTGCTTTTTTTTATTGACTTGTTTGTAAATATTCTGCATAAGTAAATATTAACTTACGGTTAGTATTGCTATCAGCAGATTCCATCTATTCCTACCCACCTCTTCTTGCAACTCCATGAATATTGGCACACTTATCAGAAAATGCCGAAAAGAACGCAAACTGACGCTGAAGGCCGTTGCCGAAAAGGCTAACATCTCCGAAGGCTTTCTCAGTCAGGTTGAGAATGCAGTAAGCTCGCCTTCCGTCGATACCCTCATCAGGATCTGCAATGCTGTTGGGGTAGATGCCGGCGACCTCATTTCCCAAGTCAGTAAACAG
>JAABQY010000202.1 GCA_011391225.1 Desulfobulbaceae bacterium
ATACAGCCGGGTATGCTGCCTATACCCTTGTTTCCGATGATATGAGGATATTGACCATCGAGTTTAAAATTAATTTTCTAAAACCAGCCTATGGCCATGCATTAAAATGTAAATCAGAAGTCATAAGTCAAGGAAAACAAATTATAGTAGCCCAGTCAACCGTATTTGATGTCAGGGATACCTATGAAAAAATGGTATCAAAAAGCACCATCACCTTGATGGCTATAGATGTCGACAAACTGAATAAAAAATGATGAAAAGAGAGGCAACTATCCGGAATACGCCTGTATTCCCTCTACATTCTCACCAGGCATGTGTTGATGCACGACTACTGGCATATGTAGCGGATGGAAGAACTTTGGCTTGTTAAGGATGCTTATCTGACATAGCTTGAAGAGGCTTGATTTGCTATGAAATATGGGTGTAAACTGCGAAGGCCCTTGTTTGCAGCCAACCAGCTCTTCATGAGCATAGAGTTGAAATTGATCTGGAGGCGGAGAAAACTTTATCCATTATCATGAGGAAAATATGCACATTCTTGTAACCGGCGGAGCCGGATATATCGGCAGTCATACCTGTCTTGTCCTGCTCGGCTGTGGCTATAAGGTGACGGTGGTGGATAATCTGTCGAATTCCAGCCGCGAGTCGCTGCGTCGGGTCGAGGAGTTGGCCGGTAAAAAGATAGCATTTTTTCAGGTTGACCTTTTGGACAGGGCAGGTCTTGCCGGGGTGTTTGCAAACGGCAGCGAGAAAATCGATGCGGTCATCCATTTCGCCGGCAAGAAGGCTGTCGGGGAATCGGTTGAGAAACCGCTCCTCTACTACCATAATAATATTACCGGCACCCTCCATCTCTGTGAGGTCATGGCGGCGAACGGTGTAAAAAATATTATTTTCAGCTCCTCGGCAACCGTCTATGGTGATCCGGCGACGGTGCCGATTACCGAAGATTTTCCCCTTTCCTGTACCAATCCGTACGGGCGGACCAAGCTCATGATCGAGGAAATCCTCCGTGATCTGCACCATGCCGACGGGGACTGGAATATCTGTCTGCTGCGCTATTTCAACCCGGTGGGAGCCCATGAAAGCGGGCGGATCGGCGAGGACCCGGGCGGCATTCCCAACAACCTCGTGCCCTACATTGCCCAGGTGGCGGTCGGCAAGTTGACAAAGCTCTCGATTTTCGGCAACGACTATCCAACCCCGGACGGTACCGGGGTGCGCGACTATATCCACGTCGTCGATCTGGCCGAGGGCCACGTCAAGGCCCTTAATAAGCTGCTGCAGCGACCTGGGGTGGTAATTTACAACCTCGGCACCGGCAGGGGCTATAGCGTTCTTGAAATGGTTCGCACCTTTGCCGAAGCCTGCGGTCGGGAAATCCCCTACCGCATTGTCGACCGTCGTCCCGGCGACATCGCCGCCTGTTATGCCGATCCGGCCAAGGCCCTGGAGGAACTTGGCTGGCAGGCACAATTGGGCCTGGCAGAGATGTGCCGGGACACCTGGCGCTGGCAGAAAAACAATCCGCAGGGCTATTTAGTGCCTTAGAAATTCATTTCTTGTTTTTCAAGAATGAATTTCGTGAAGGCACTTATCCCCCCTTGTGGGGGGCCAGAATAAACCTTTCCCCTTCGGTCATGTATCCGGTATCAATACCGGCTGCATGATCATCCTCAGTTGATTCCATTATTTTGGAAATCTCCACATATCGGTATTTTATACGACAATGTCGCAGTTATGATTTATTTTTATTAGGACAATAAGAATAAATGTGCATAATATGCTAGTGGTTTCGAGAATATCCTTGAGATGGTGATGTTTTCTTCCAAAAACCGCCTTGCATTCCTTTTTCCCAAGTGGTATTTGTTCTCAAAAATCCATAGAGGCACTATTTGCACAATGCGACCAAATGACAAAACCACAATGATTTTCGGCTGCGGCAACCTCATCATGGGCGATGATGGGTTCGGGCCGGCCGTTATCGACCAATTGCAAACCCGCTATGACCTGCCCGTCAGTATTCAGGCGATTGATGCCGGGACCTGTGTTCGTGAATATTTGTTTGATTATCTTTTGATGGAGGAGGGGCGACCGGAGAAAATCATCGTTCTCGATGCTGTTGATTTTACCGATCGCCGTCCGGGCGAGGTCTTCGATATTCTCCCTGATCAGATCCCTGCCAAAAAGATCCACGATTTTTCCCTCCATCAGTTTCCAACCGTCAACCTGCTGCAGGAACTCGCCGACAACACCGGCATCAAGGTGCAGATCATTGCCGCGCAGATCAAGTTTATTCCCGAGGAAATTGCCCCGGGGCTGTCGCCTGTCATGACTCAAGCCGTTACAGAAACGTGTGAAAAACTCTCACAAATTCTTTCTTTTAAAAGCAAAATGAGGTGACCTTTTATGATGTATGAATTTAAAGTCAGCGACCTTGCAGAAGAATTTGGGGTTCATCGAAACACCATAAGGAACTGGATCAACGCCGGTACCCTTTCCGCCAAGGAAGGTCCGGGTCGTAAGTATCTTATGAAGTTTCATGATTACCAGAAACTCTGCGAAAAGTTCGGACGCGAACCGCATGTCGGTCCGGCCAATAATGTCAGCCCAAAGGCCCTTGGCGCCCTGGAGGTGACGGATGTGGCCCCGATGGAAATCAACGGTCTGAAAAGCCAGATCGCCCTCGACCCAGCCTGGGCCGATTCCTGCATGACCTGCGGCACCTGTGCCAGCGCCTGCCCGATTTCCGGCGTCGATGGCCTCGATCCGCGCAAGATCGTGCGCATGGCGGTCCTTGGCATGGATGAAGAGCTGGTCGCCTCAAATTGGCCATGGAAATGTACCATGTGTGGTAAGTGCGAGGAAAGCTGCCCTGCCAATATTCAGATTATTGCCTTGATGCGAAAGATTCGTGGGCTGCGTAAACGTGCTTTGGTTCCCGGCCCTATCCATAAAGGGGTTTCCATGTGTCTTGAGCGTGGCAACAACCTCGGCATACCAAAAGATGACTTTGTTTTCCTCTGCGAAGACCTTGGCCAGGAACTTGCCGAGGATTGCTGTCCGGGTTTCAAAACCCCCATCGATGTCCATGGGGCAAGGGTTCTGGTGACCGTCAACTCAAAAGAACCCTTCGGCGAGCCGGACGATATGAAGTGGTGGTGGAAGATTTTTTATGCCGCCGGGGAATCTTTTACAATTTCCTCGGAAAACTGGGAGGGGGTCAACTGGGGCCTGTTTTCCGGCGACGACGAGGCGATGAAAACCGTGGTCGGCCGGATTGTCGACAACATGCGGAGGCTGAACTGCAAGGTTCTCCTCCTCCCCGAGTGAGGTCACGCTTATTTTGCAACCCGGTCCGGGTTGAACAGGTGGTACCCAGAAGTATTCAATGAGTTCAAAATAGTGAGCGTTTTCGATCTGCTTCTCGAATATATCAAAGAAGGCAAAATCCAGCTGAATAAAGAAGTTCATAAAATGGCTGTAGCGTATCATGATCCCTGCAATTACGGCCGTAAATCCCTCAAGGCCTTTGGTCAAGCCTATTTTGAAGAAGGGCGGGAAATCACCAAAGCCTGTTGCGACGATTTCCGCGAGCTTTATCCGAACCGCAAAGGTGCCTACTGCTGTGGTGCCGGCGGTGGGGCCTGGGCTATGCCGTTTTCTGCTGAGCGGGTCTTTTATGGTCGCATAAAGGCTCGGCAGATTAGTGAATCCGGCGCACAATTGGTTATTGCGCCCTGCCATAACTGCCGCGATCAGCTGATGAAATCCCTCAACAAGGAATATGATCTAAACATTGAGGTGAAGTATATCTGGGAACTCGTTGCCGATTCTTTGATTATGCCGAACAAACAATAGCATAGTGCTACATACAATAGAGGAGATACCTATCATGCTGGACACAAAGAAAGTTGGGTCGGTAATGATTGTCGGCGGTGGGGTTACGGGGATGCAGGCCGCCCTCGATCTCGCCGATTCCGGATACTATGTGTATCTGGTTGAAAAGACCGGCGCCATTGGCGGGGCCATGGCCCAACTGGACAAGACCTTCCCGACCAACGATTGCTCGATGTGAATTATCGCGCCAAAATTGGTCGAGTGCGGTCGGCACTTAAATATAAAATTGATGACCTTAAGCGAGGTCGTAAAGATTGACGGGGTTGCCGGGAATTTTTCGGTAACAGTAAAAGAAGCACCACGTTACGTGGACATGACCAAATGCATCGCCTGCGGCGCCTGCACCGAGAAATGTCCGAAGAAGGTCGACAGCGAATACGATGCGGCAACCGGCAAACGCAAGGCGATTTATGTTAAATACGCCCAGGCCGTGCCGCTCAAGTACCAGATTGACGCCGATGCCTGTATTCGTCTGCAGAAACCCGGGGCCTGCGGCTTTTGTGAAAAAGTCTGCGATGCCGGGGCGATAAACTTTGATGATAGGGAAAAGATTCATCACATCAATGTCGGAGCGGTGGTACTGGCTCCCGGTTTTGAGGCATATGACCCCACCGAAGCGGGAGTTTGGGGCTATGGGGTGTACAAGAATGTCATCACCTCCCTGCAACTCGAGCGCTATCTGTCCGCTTCCGGACCGAGCGAAGGCCATCTGATCCGTCCCTCCGACGGCAAGCCGGTCAATAAAGTCGCTTTCCTGCAGTGTATCGGTTCCCGTGATGAAAACCTCTGCGGTAACGGCTATTGTTCCTCGGTCTGTTGTATGTATGCGATCAAGGAGGCGGTGATCGCCAAAGACCATGTCCCTGGGCTGCAGACCACCATCTTCTATATGGATATGCGGACCCACGGCAAGGATTTCGATCTCTACCTCGAACGCGCCAAGGAGGATTCCGGGGTGCGCTTTGTCCGCTGCCGGGTGAATGGGGTGGAATCCGACGGTTCAAGCAGTGATTTGCGACTCCGCTACGTCAATGAACATGGCCGGCAGATCGAGGAATTCTTTGATCTGGTGGTGCTCTCGGTTGGCCTGCAGA
>JAABQY010000203.1 GCA_011391225.1 Desulfobulbaceae bacterium
TTGTGCGAAAAAGGTCCAACAGGAGCTTGATGATCGCAAAGTACCCCTCATGGGCGTTCTCGGGGCTTTCATCTTTGCCGCCCAGATGATCAATTTTTCCATTCCGGCCACGGGTTCCTCCGGCCATCTGGGAGGAGGAATGATTCTCGCCATACTCCTTGGCCCCTATGCGGCTTTTCTGACCATTGCTTCAGTGCTGACTGTCCAGGCCTTGTTTTTTGCAGACGGCGGGCTTCTTGCCCTTGGCTGCAATATCTTCAACCTTGGGGTATTTCCTTGTTTTTTCGCATATCCGCTGCTCTATAAACCTCTTGCCGGAAGGAAACCTAGCCCTCTGCGAATAAGCCTTGGGGCAAGCATCGCAGCGATTATAGGCCTGCAGCTCGGGGCTTTAGGGGTCGTCTTCGAGACCGTAGCATCCGGGATCTCCGAATTGCCGCTCTCGGTTTTTCTCGCGGCAATGCTGCCCATTCATCTGGCCATTGGCGTGGTAGAAGGTATTGTGACTGCGGCAGTGGTCACCTTTATTTGGCGGGCACGGCCGGAGATTCTCGAACTGACGGCAAACGCAAAACCTCTCGGCAATCTGGCTATGGGCAGGCTTATCGGCGCAATTGCAGTTGCCGCAGTGGTAATCGGCGGGGCCTTGTCCTGGTTCGCCTCATCCTCCCCTGACGGACTGGAATGGTCGATGGCAAAAGTCTCCGGCAAAGAAGAGTTGGAAAGCCCGGAAAAGGGTATCCATCACAGCCTTGGCACCCTGCAGGAAAAGATTGCCATCCTGCCGGATTACGCTTTCAAGACCGCTCCCTCTGAAGCCGGCGGCGAAGCGGAATCACCCAAATGGCCTGCGGTCGACAGCGGTAAAACGACCTCGGGCCTTGTCGGCGGCGCACTGACCCTGATTCTCGCCCTGATGATCGGCATTCTCCTGAGAAAACGTAGGTAAACCACATAACCAAAAAGCCTTCCAACCAAATATTGTTATCCCCGGGCAGCGGTGGGAGTATGCCACCGCTGCCCTCTGTTATGTCAAGACCCGCGTCAAGGAGCTACTTGTGGCTAAAATCGAATCGGCTTTTTTTGATCTCAGCTACCTTGAAAATCTAGCCGGCGGCAACACACCCATTCATCGTCTCGATCCACGGATAAAGGTGCTGACGACTGCAATCTTTATGCTTTGCGTTGTTTCTTTTGACAAATACATCATCTCCGCCATGCTGCCTTTTGGTCTCTTTCTTGTTGTCATCATGGGGCTTGCGAACATCCCAGCCTCCTATCTCGTAAAGAAGCTTCTTCTTGTTTCGCCTTTTGCGATTATGGTCGGTATCTTCAACCCCTTTCTCGACCAGCAACCCTTGCTACAGCTCGGCACCTACACCATTACCGGCGGCTGGATCTCCTTTCTCTCCATCCTCCTGCGCTTTACCCTTACCGTCAGCGCGGTGCTGATTCTCATCGCTACCACCGGTTTTAATGCAATCTGTATGGCCATGGTGAAAATGCACATGCCGAAGATTTTTGCCGTCCAGCTCCTCATCCTCTACCGCTATATTTTTGTCCTCATCGACGAGGGTCTGTGCATGCATCGGGCACGCGCCCTGCGATCATTTCAGCGGCGGGCTATGAGTCTCAAGACCTTTGCCCATCTGGTTGGCCAACTGCTGTTGCGAACTCTTGACCGCGCCCAGCGCATTCACCTGGCTATGCTTTGCCGGGGCTTTGACGGCACTATCCGAATTCGCCAGATTCTTTGTATCAAAGCCGCCGACCTCTTTGCCCTGGCCGGTTGCGCAGGCCTCTTTTTCATTATGCGTTACTATGATCTGCCGGAGATGCTTGGCCGGTTTGTTACAGGATTGATAGCATGAGCCACCACATCGTCGAGGTCCAAGACCTTAACCATACCTACCCGGACGGCACCAAGGCGGTGCGCGGCATCTCGTTTCGTATCCATCATGGCGAATCGGTGGCGGTGGTCGGTGCTAATGGCGCGGGAAAATCGACCTTGCTCCTGCATCTCAACGGCTATCTGACCCCGCAGACCGGGACAGTGCGCATAGGGGATTTTCCGTTGACCAAAGCAACGGTTGCCAATATCCGCAAAACGGTCGGAATGATTTTTCAGAATTCCGATGACCAACTGTTTATGCCGACGGTATACGAGGATGTCGCCTTCGGCCCACAGAACCTCGGTCTGCCCCCGGAAGAAGTGGAACTGCGGGTGGTCGACGCCCTCAACCGCACCAATGTGGCGCATCTGCGAGAACGCCCACCCTACAAATTGTCCGGCGGGGAAAAGCGAGCCGTGGCCATTGCCACCGTGCTCTCCATGAGCCCGGACATCCTGGTCATGGACGAACCGACCTCAAATCTCGACCCGAAGGCGCGACGGGCGCTCATAGAACTTTTGGGCGGCTTTCAGCACACCAAGATTATCGCCACCCATGATCTCGATATGGTGCTCGATCTCTGCGAACGAACCATCGTCATTCACGAGGGTAAGATCATGGCCGATGGTCCGACCGTAACCATCTTTCAGGATGTCGAACTGCTGGCGGCAAGCCATCTGGAGAAACCCCTGCGCATGCAGGCCTGCCCCGTCTGTAATTCATCGGCACAGGCGATCTGAAGCCCATGTTTACCTGGGAAAAAACAATCAGTAATTGATGTTTATCTGAAATTCCTGCAAGCGTTTATAAATGGAGCGGAGCTCGGTGATAGTCGTCCAGTTAGAAATAAAAATAGAAAAAGATTCCCGCACCTTACTGAAGGCATTCGACACCTGCACCAGCACTCCGAGGGTGATAAGCCCGGTGAACAGCCCCGGCCCCATTATCAGATACGGGACAATGACCATCAGCTGCTCAAAGAAATTGACCCAGATATCAAAATAGCCGTAGTGCAAAAAGAGGCGATTGTAGTTGAATTTTAAACCGGTAAACAGCTCGACAATGGTCTCGGTCCGGCCATAGTTGACCTTATCGTCCTCGGCATATACCAGTTCCTTACGAAAGGCTGCTTCCACCTTCTGGTTATTATATTCAAGGCCGGGCAGCTTAATGCCGACAAACCAGGAGATCAACAAACCGCCCAGCGAAACCACCAGCGCCACCCACACCAGACTGCCGGGTATATTCTTGACAATTTCCAGTTCAACTCCCTTGCTCAAGGTCCAAAGGATCGGCAAAAAGGCGATCAGCGTCATAATCGCTCTGATCACCTGCAAGCCGAGGCTTTCAACAATTCTGGCGAAGCGATAAATGTCTTCCTGGATACGTTGGCTGGATCCCTCAACCTCCTTTTCCACTGTCTGCCATTTGGCAACGTAAGAAAAGGTCATGGCCTCCCGCCATTTAAAGGAATAGACCCTGGTAAAGTATGAGGTCAGGGTTGCGATAAATACATAGGGAAAGGCGATTTTCGCAAACTGCACCATGCTCGACCAAAGTTCCTCAACCTTATGTTCAGTGGCCTTTTGCAATATATTATAAAAGCCACCGTACCATTCATTGATCTGAACGGTCAATTGCACCTGAAGAAACAATGCAACAAGCAGCGTCAAACCACCACCATAGGCCCAGAAAAACCATCTTTTACTCCTGTAAAATGAACGAAACATTATCCCTTTTTCCTTTGCATATATTCCTGCCGGTTTGCAACACAATCAGCATTGCTTCCTTCCGTCTTGAAAAACCAGGGTCACCCTACACGTTTACGCTTTTTCCATCGTCGGCTTTGCATCCTTTTTATGCATTGCCTCCCATTTCTCTTTGATGGATGAACCAAATTACCCTATAAGCTCTGCAGCTTTGAAGTCTCCAGGCAACCCTCTTTGCTGCAGATAGGCGCGAATTTTTTCCTTTTCGTCAGCCGATTTTTTCTGGGCCAGATTACCTTTGGCGGAGATTGACTCGATCCGCACCGCGATAACGGTACAGAGTGAAACCGCCGGGGTTGTGGCGGTGATTGCCGAAAACTCCGTGTCGTTTTCATGGCTTGCCATGAGGGCATTGAGTACTTCCACTTTTTCCGCCATGTCGTCAATGATTTCCGCCCGACCGCGGATAACCACTGATTGATAAAATTGGCTGACATCGCAGGCCGGCAAGCTCTTATCATAGCCGGTATCGAGATAGGCAAGTGGGCGGTCGACCTCAAAACAAACCTTTGCATGGCGCTGCAGATTATCGAGTTTTTCGCCTTGCCGTGCGCAGTGAAAATAAATGACCCCAAGCAGATAGACATAGTTTACCGGGGTGATATAGGGATAGCCGTCCTTCCCAAGGGTCGCCAATCTGCCGACTGTCGACCCCAGGAGGAGTGAGTCAATTACCATTTTGTCGGTTATTTCGTTGAATTTTCTTCGCATGAGTTATTCCTTATGTATTAAGGGTGCAGCGGGGTAAATGCCGGCTTGCGGCTATTATTATCAAGATAGCCTTGTTCGGCCGGCATAAGCCCTACCACTTACTTCAGCGAGTCTTTCCTCTACCAAAGCTGGAAAAGCTCGGCAATTCCCCGACGTGCAAGACCGGTTATGGCCAAATAATCCTCATCGGAAAAGGGTTTATTTTCGGCAGTGGCCTGGATTTCAATCCATCGACCGTCTCCGGCCATGACAAAGTTGGCATCGGTTTCGGCGGCCGAATCCTCGACGTAATCGAGATCAAGGAGCGCTACGCCACCGACGATACCGGCAGAGACAGCGGCCACCGGCAAGATATCCGGGAGCTTTTCCAGCTTCTTGTCGGCAACCAGTTTCAGCAGGGCATCGCGAACAGCCAGAGCCGCTCCGGTAATCGAGGCGGTCCTGGTGCCACCGTCGGCATTGATAACATCGCAATCAACCCGCAAAGTGCGCTCGCCGATGGCAGCCAGATCGACCATCATCCGGAGACTTCTGCCGATGAGACGCTGAATTTCCATGGTGCGTCCCGACTGCCCCTGCGTCTCC
>JAABQY010000002.1 GCA_011391225.1 Desulfobulbaceae bacterium
GATGCTGCACTCCTATCTTGAAGCATTGGACATCTTCCCTGGTCAGGAATCGACGGAAAAGGAAGAGGATCTCTCCGATCTTTTTGAGAGTATTCTTCTGCCGGATGACGAAAATTCCGACCCTGATGATATTGGTAATATCAATATGGGGTCTTCCTGAGAAAATCATGCCCTATCTCTCGCAAGCCTCCGATGGTAACGTTCTGGTCCGCTTGCATGTGCAGCCGAAGGCCTCAAAGACCAGAATAATCGGGCTTTTTGACGGATGTTTGAAGCTTGCCATTCTTGCCCCGCCGGTTGATGGCAGGGCCAATGAAGAAGTGGTGACATTCCTTGCTGGCCTGTTGGGGATTCCGGGGCGGAACATCACTTTGAAATCGGGGGCACAGGGACGGAGAAAACAGCTGCTCATTCATGGCTTGCCATTAGAGGAAGTGCGCCGCAAGCTTTCTGAAAGGCTTGTTGTCGAACCGTAAAGCGGGAGGCGGGGAATGTGAAAACCTATATTATTGCCAATTGGAAATGTCATAAGACAGGTGATGCAGGGCGGCGCTGGTTTGACCGTTTTGGAGCGCTCTATACGCCGCACCCTGAGGTGCAGATCGTCGTTGCACCGCCCCTGCTCTCTCTTGAGACGCTGGCTGCCCATGTTCATCATCTGGGTCTTGAAAATGTTGCCCTGGCGGTCCAAGACATCTCACCTTTTCCCAGGGGCGGGTACACCGGGGCGATCGCGGCGGACATGGCGGCGGGGCTTGCCGGTTTTGCGATCGTAGGTCACAGCGAACGTCGCCGATATTTTCATGAAACCCATATGGATGTGGCGAATAAAGTGGCCGAAGCAGTAGATGCTGGACTTATCCCCATTGTTTGTGTCGACGGCTCTTACGCCCTCACCCAACTTAACGCCCTCGAAGATACCCGCTCTCTATCGCTCGTGGTTGCTTATACTCCGGTTGAGGCGATGACTGTAAAAATTGCCGAAGCACCACTTGCAGTTGCCGAATCGGTGGGCCGTATAAAACAGATGTTTAGCTCCTGGCCGATAATCTATGGGGGAGCGCTTCTGCCGGAAAACGTCGGCAACTATTTGCAGTTACCGCAACTGTCCGGAGTATTTGTCGGGGCGGCAAGCCTTGACCCAGATACCTTCGCCGCTATCTGCAGGCAGGCATTGCTTCAAAAGGTCACTGCCCTTTAATGCTTCTGTAAAATAGTCGTGTCGGAGCTGGCTATTTGCGCTTACGCGTCCAGAGCGGAGAAGATCTGATCGAGTCGCCCAGGGAATTCCACGATGAGGACATTGTAAATATCGGTAAAAGAGACAAGCTGGCAATTGTCCTGGAGTTTCTTGAACTCACTTGCCCACTCCGGCGGGATAAGATCGGGGCGGGTAGAAAGGATCTGCCCAAGCTTGATGAATGTTGGGCTGAGTTCCTCCAGAACCATGCGGACGCGAACCGGCCGGGGTAAAGCTTCATTGCCGTTGCTGGAAGGGGCCTCCAGCTCATCTTTGCTTCCGCCGAGGAGGCGATGCAGTCCTGTGTCCTGCACCAGTTGCCGAAAGCCGAATTTACACAACACCTTAATGAGTTCGGCAAATCTCCGGGTGTTTCTGATAGTCCGTTTGATGGAGGTGATTTTCATGCCGAGGTGAAGATGCTGAGAACGGCCTGATCACTCTGACGACTGCGTTTCAGCCCCTCAAACCACAGGCCAAGATTGTCATCATGCCAGTTGAGCCCGAAGTCCTGCCAGAGTTTGCCGGTTTCCGGCAGGAAATCGACGAACATCTTGGAGACGTCTTCAGCCCTGAGAAGTTCGGGGCTGCAATACATCAGGGAGAGAATGTCGGCGACCTGGACGATGAGAGGATATTGGCGGAAAGCCCCGGCATCTTGAGGCGAATGATGGTAGCCAATGGCGGCAACCAGCTGTACCGGAAGTAGCCATTTTTTTGCCAGGAGCAAACCCACCTGGTCATGACTTATGGCAAATTTTTTCCGTTCTTCGGAGATATCATTAAACAGCGGGTGGTTGGCAAGTTCCTGCAGGATCGGATATGTGTCTGGGAAAGTAATGAACATTGCTAGCTTGCCTATGTCGTGAATGAGGCCGGCTATAAACAGCTCGCTGGGGGAGAGATGCAGGTGTTCGCCGATGATTTTCGCCGCCAGCCCACAGGTGAAGGTATGTTCCCAGAAAAGACCGACCCTGTTTCTGGTTTCTTTCGTCATTTTCGGAAAAGATGAAAAAATTGCCTTACCGATGACAATATTTTTGATTTCCTCATAACCGAGTACGACAACCGCTCGTTCGATGGTGCCAACCTCCCGGGGAATACCGAAAAATGCCGAATTTGCCACTTTCAGGATGGTGGCGCACATGGTTTGATCGGGGAGGATGACCCGCATCAGATCATTGGCGCAGCACTCGGGATTGGCCGTGACGGTCATAATCTCGGTAACGATTGCCGGTAAAGCCGGAAACGATTCAATCCGGGCATTAATGGAGTTGAGAGATTGATCTGTCATGGGTTAAGCTCTGGAAAAGTATTGAACAGGTCCCGGCGGGCGTGTTCAAGGACAGCATGGTCCAGGTGAAGTAGATGGTTTTTTTCAATAACCGTAAGAAGTTGGGCAACCAAGAAGGGATCAAATTGCTTCCCCGCCTCCCTGCTCAACTCGAGGATGATCTCCTCGGGAGTCAGCTGAGGGCGGTAAGGACGTTTGGCATTCATCGCCGCAAGTGCATCAATGATGGTGAATATTCGTGCGCCAAGTGGGATCTCGTCACCTTTCAGGCCGTGCGGATGGCCGGTACCGTCATAGTGCTCACCCTGGCACATCAAAACCTCGCGTTCATCTGAGAAGTAATCGAACATATTGGTAAGTTCCGTCAGTTTCAACGGTAAGTCATCAATGATTTTTCGCTCTTTGTGCGACAGCTGCGTGGGTTTGCAGATAAGGTCATTGTGGAGCAGGGAGCGGAAACTGTTACAGAGGGTGATGGTATTATGAAAGGTTTCGATATGCTGACCGGGCAAACCAAGTTGCTGGCCGAGGAGGGTGATGTAACGGGTGACTGAAGTTGCATGGGCCAGGTGATCGGGGCCGGCGACATTCTTGGCGAGAAGCTGAACGGAGGCGATAGCTGAATTTTTTGTCCTCTCCATGATTCGTTGCAGCGAGTCTTTGAGAAAAGCCATGGATTTCCTGGGGCTGAGCTGACTCGGGCAGTTCAGCGGACTGAATATATGCAGTCTGTTGCGGCCTTGGGCCTTGGCCATAAAGAGGGCAGTTTCCGCCATGTTGATAAAATCGTCATGGTTGGCCGGGTTATGGGTCTGCATGCTGGCAAGTCCCATTGAGATGGTGATACTATGGGTTGTCGGACCGCGGGTAAAGGGTTTTTCAGAACAGGCTTTGCGGATTTTCTCTGTGGTTTTTTTCGCTTCATCAAGACCTGCGCCGGGCATAAGAACGACAAATTCTTCGCCGGAGAAGCGGTAGCAGCTGTCAATTTTTCGCGAACTTGTCGTCAGTCTTGCCGCCATGTCATTGAGAATGAAATCGCCGTATTGCAGGCCGGAGGTTTTATTGACGGTACTGAAAAAATCGATGTTGAGAAGCAGTAGAGAAAGGTCCTCGCCGCTGATTTTGGCGTTCTCCATGACCTGCATGAGACCCGTGGTAAGGTGGCGACGATTATACAGCCCTGTCAGCCCATCGCGGGTTGCCAGGGCATCAAGTTGCCGATTGAAAGTGGTGGAATTGGCATGATGTTCGACACAGATTTTCTGCATCCTGCAGAGAAAGTTTATTTTGTGCAGAAAAACTTCAAGGGGCACGGGAACAGACATAAAGTCGAGCAAAAACTTGTCGCGATAGTGTTGGAAAAAAGGGGGTACAAAAGCCTCGGCACTGAGAAAGAGAATTGGGGTAGAGGGTGGCAAGGACGAATGTTCGAAAAGTGGTTGAATTTCATCGGTTGCACCGGTAATGAGAATGAGTGAAGCTTTGCGCAATTCCTCTTGCGATGGGACAAGACCTTGGGACAGATAAAGAGCTGACGCACAAAGCGGAAGGACAAGTTCTTTCAGACGTTGGCCCGGGACGAGATCCGAGACGGTTAAATACCTGTTGTCGGTCATAACCTAGAGGTTTATTCGTTCAGTTTCAGGTGGTAGCCGGAGGGGCAGTGTTCCTCGCAGGGAGATTGATCATGATTTCAAAGTATATATCTTCTCAGCAGCAAAAAGCAAATTTTTTAAATGCCCGCTTCCATATCAGAAAATAAATGCATGGCAGAATAGGCTTTTTGTCAGAAAGGCAGGGTCGATGGCTTTGAATAATCGTGCCGGTTAAATGCCTGTTTAAGAATTTCGGTGAATTGCCCCTTGATCTGTTTGAGCGGCGGGATGGGATTAAGAAAGATCATGACCTCCTTGACTGGAGGGGGGGAAGCGATGCGCAGATCCTGCTCGAGAGCCTTGCTGGGTTCTAGGGTTGAGTGGGAATGAAGAAATCGCAGTCGTTCGGTGTCGGGTGAATCGAGATTGCGCAGAAAAGAAAGGATTTCGGAAAGGTCGTTTTGACGCTGAAATCTCTCGATTTCCATGCAGATCTCTGAATATTCTTCCTTGAGCAGGAGGTAAGTGTCGTGGTATGTCACAACATCTTCAGCTAAGGAATGGTAGACAATGAGTGCCAGACCGCGAAACCTTCGCCAGCGGGTGAATCCTTCGCCGCGCATTGCTATAAAAAGTTCTTGCCCCTTCGGCAAGGTTTGGCGGTCGCATGTATTCAGGGCGTATTCCTTTGGCAGGCCGGCAAGATCCAGGAAGGAACAAAAAAGGCGCGGTTCCTGGAGAAGGAACTGCATGCGGCAAAGATGCAGACGGATTCCAACGTTCAGCTCTTGGTTGGTTTCCATCAGCTTTTCCAGATATTCCTTGGACTGGCTTTCAATCCGGGTGCGGAAACCGAAATAGCGGTTGGCAATCTCCTGCTTTACTTCGTAAGCGATGGCGTTTGCGAAATCTTCCATAGCGAAAACCGGGTGCTCAAGGGAGGAGGTGGGAAATAACCGGTCAAACAATGGCATCCCACAGGTAAGGGTAGTATAGTGTGGATGCTGATAAGATGCACCGTACTTTTACATGGATGGACCAATGGCTGACAGGGAATCACGGGACGATGTTGCCGCGCTTGTAAAAGAGCGGGCCGATATTGTGCAGATTATTGGGGAATGTGTAGAACTGAAACGGAGCGGCGTGCGTTTTCTCGGCAGGTGTCCTTTTCACGGTGAAAAAACGCCTTCATTTTCGGTGCACGCCGGCCAGCAGTTTTATCATTGTTTTGGCTGCGGTGAGTCAGGTGATGTCTTCAGCTTCATGATGAAATATCATAATCTTGATTTCCCGAGTGCCCTCAAGGAATTGGCTAAAAGATATCAAATAGAACTGCCGGAGCGTCGCCCATCAAAAGAAGAGGAACAGCGGATACAGAAAAGCCAGCTGCTCTTTGCCGTCAATGACAAGTGCGCAACAATTTTTTGTCGTTATTTGCAGGATGCGCCGGGTGCTCGGGTGGCTCGGGACTATTTAAGCAAAAGGGGGGTTAACTCCGAGATACTGACCAGGTATCGCATCGGCTATGCCCCGGCGGTTGAGGAAGTCGGGTGGAACTTCCTTGGCAGCCGGCTCGGGAAAGAAGAGCTGCCAACCGCCGTAGAAGCGGGACTGCTGGTCGAAAAGGAGCAGGGTGGGAGTTATGACCGTTTCCGTGACCGAATCCTCTTCCCGATTGCCGATATCAGTGGCCGGATCTGTGGCTTTGGCGGCAGGATTGTCGGAGAGGGTCAGCCTAAGTACCTCAATTCCCCTGAAAGCCCGGTTTTTATCAAAGGCAAATTGTTGCTCGGTCTGTTTCAGCAAAAAGAATATATCAGGCGGCAAAATCATGCGATCCTGGTCGAGGGCAATTTTGATCTTATTTCCCTCGTTGCCCATGGTTGCAACAATGTGGCAGCACCGCTTGGAACTGCCTTAACCCCTGAACAGCTCCGGCTGCTTAAGCGCTTTGCCGAGAAGGTAACTCTTTTGTTTGACGGTGATGATGCCGGCAGAAAAGCGGCTGTCCGGGCAGTGCCGCTTTTTCTCGCAGAACAGATTCCCGGACGGGTGGCCTTTCTCCCAGCGGAACATGACCCGGACACCTTTGTTCGGGAGAAGGGACTGGTGGAATTAAACAAGCTTCTCGATCAATCGATAGCTTTGCCGGAATTTGCCCTGGCGCAGATGACGGATAAACACGGGCTTACCCTTGACGGCAAGAGTAAAATCCTGGAAGAGCTCAAACCCTTGATCGCGGCGGCGGCTTCCCCCTTGCAACGCTCGCTCTTTATCGCCCATTTTGCTGAGAAACTCGGGTTGACGGTCGACCAACTTGGCGGAAACCTTGAGCGAGCCGCAGGGCCGATTGTTCTGCCACAGGCCAAGACGGTGCATAGGGCCAGAGCTGAACAGGCCGTGCCGTTGGCCATGGCTCAGCGCCAACTTGTCGAGTTCATGATTCTCCAGCCGAAATATTTTTTTCGGCTGGCCGAGGGTGGTCTCAGGGCTTGTCTTGCCGGGGGAGTTGGTGAAATTCTCTTTTTGCAGATGGAGAGCCTGCTCACCGCCAATCCTCAGGCGGAACCCGAAGAATTGTTGACGGTCTTGCCGGAAGGTGGTGAACGAAGTTTGGTCGCTGAGCTTCTCCTGCGTGCCCCGGTACATGCATCCGAGCGGGACGAAAACACTTCTTCCGAGGAGATTGCCGATTTGCTCCTCTATCTGCGTAAAGATAAATTGAAAAAGCAGTCCGAGGAGTTAATGTTGCGCATTGAACAGGCCGAGAAGTCCGGGGATCACCACCTCTTGCAGGATATGCTGGTGGAGAAGGTTGAGATCACTCGAAAATTGCATGATGAGAGCGTGTGAGGGGGCCAAGTTATTTCGTAACGGCTCTTTACCGCTGAGGCAAAGGATGTGGGTAATCTAATTACTTTGGGCTTTGTAAGGAAATTGCTTGACATTTCCATCTGTTTGGTTTGATTGGAGGGTGTGAGTATGAAGTGTTGTGTGTATCGACGAGCAGTGCGTAATTCGGATACAGGGGATGGGTGAGACTGGCGGGAAAGAATGGCATGTTGGTTTGCCCGTGAATTGTTGAAAGGAGAGTTGCATGGCGTTGGCAGGAAATGAAGACGACGTAGTCAGGGAGGCCGATGAGGTTATGAGAGAGTACGACGTGGTAGACGACGCAGCCTCTTATGGCATAAGCGATGATTTCAGCGAAGATCTTGCCGATGAATTGGTATTTCCCCTGGAGCTTTCTGAGTCATCGCAAGATAAACGCGCCTCCCTCGGTCAAGATCGTCGGAGCAGTGCTCTCAGTGACCGACGCACGTGCGACAGACGCAGGGCAACGCGATACTCGGAAGAGCAGGATAAGGTCACTAAATCGAAGGGTTCTATCGATCCAATGAATATGTATCTTCGTGAAATGGGGACGATGACCTTGCTCAATCATGAAGAAGAATTGAAGCTTGCCAAAATGATGGAAGCCGGCAAGCAAAGGGTTCAGAATGCTGTTCTCAAGGCCCCACTGGCAATTCCTGCCTTACTTGAGGTGGTCCGGGGTCTTGACACCAATAATGATAAGATCTGTCAGATTCTCGGCGGGATACTGGACAGTGAGCCCGGCACGGTAAAAATGGAAAGCCGGGAATTTTTGGCCTGCGTCGGACAGGCGGTGGAACTCAATAAAAAACGAGAAGCTATGCTGGCGAGGTATCTGCATCTGCCTGAACACAGCGCCGAAGCTGGCCTAGTTTTTGAGGAAACTCTCAAGACAGGTGAAGAAATTGCCGGATTGTTTGCCGAAAAATTCATCTGTGTCGAATGTATTAAGGCGATGGCCGACGGACTTGAGGAATTGTCGAAGCGCTTTCGTAAAGTCCTTGTCGAGTTAATGCATCAACACAGCAGTTTACAGCTTAAAGCCACCCACGCCGCTTTGCCTGAAGCCCTTTCCCGGCAGGTTAATCGTCAGATGCTTGAGGACTCCGGCATTGATCAACGGCAATTGCAACAGACTCTCCAGGAAATTGATGCCGGTTGGGATGTTTATAAACACGCCAAAGAAGGGTTGGTTCGGGCGAATCTGCGTCTGGTGATCTCCGTTTCCAAAAAATTTGTTAATCGCGGTCTGCAGTTCTCCGATCTTATTCAGGAAGGCAATATCGGCCTGATGAAGGCGGTTGAAAAGTTTGATTATCACCGCGGTTACAAATTCAGTACCTACGCCACCTGGTGGATCAGGCAGGCCATCACCCGAGGCATTGCCGACCAGGGCAGGACAATTCGCCTGCCCGTTCATATGATTGAGACGATAAATCGCCTTCTCAGGGTATCGAAAGATTTTCTTATCGAAGAGCATCGCGAACCGACACCCGAGGAGATGGCGATACAGCTCGGAACCGAAGTAAGCAAGGTTAAATCAGCACTGAAGATTGCCAAAGACGCAATCTCCCTGGATACCCCGGTGGGGGATGACGGTGAAGTATTCCTTGGTGATTTCCTCGAGGACAAAGAAAAGCTTGGGCCGGATCAAATATCGATGGTCGCAAGTCTTAGAGAATGTTTGAGCCAGGTGATATCCTCACTTTCGCCGCGGGAAGCAAAAGTTTTACGGTTGCGATACGGGATTGATGTTGGTTGTGATCATACCCTTGAGGAAGTAGGCAAGGCCTTCGCAGTTACCAGGGAACGCATTCGGCAGATTGAGGCGCAAGCGATCATGAAACTGAAGCATCCTTCCCGGGTTGAAGAATTGAAAGTGTTTATGACTGATTGAAAGGCTTTTTATGGAAAAGCCGGTATAAGCTTAAAGGTAGAAACTTAAAATTAAAATGAACCGAAGGCAGCGCCTTCTGCCCTGCGGTTCGGAGAGAAAGGCAAGCGGAAAGTGGTAGCCACCCTCGATTGGATACGTCTTAGCCTGGTGCCTGGACTGGGGCTGGCAAGCTACTGGCGTCTCATCGATCATTTTCAATCGCCCACCGCAGTTCTTCGGGCATCAAGAAAAGAACTTCTCCAGGTACGGGGAATACGCGAACAGCAGGTGTCGGGCCTCTTTTCCGGCGCGCACACAGTTGCTGATGGACAACGAGAGCTTGACCGACTGACGGCGGCCGGAGCGTATGCACTTTCCTTTGAAGATTTCAGTTATCCTCCTTTACTCCGGCAACTTCCCGACCCCCCGCCGGTGCTGTATGTCTTTGGTCGAAAAGAGCTGTTGAGTCGACCTGCGGTGGCCATTGTCGGATCACGGGCTGCTACCACCTACGGACGGAAAATCGCTTTTTCTCTGGCAAGTAAACTTTCATCCTCCCTGCTGACTGTTGTTTCCGGTCTGGCACTCGGAATAGATGCCGAAGCGCACGCCGGTGCCCTCACCGGAGGGGGTAGTACCGTCGCCGTTCTTGGTTGCGGGCTAGACGTAGTATATCCCCGAGAGAACCTGAAACTTTTTCGTAAAATCATCGAGACCGGTGCTGTGGTGTCCGAGTATCCTCTTGGTACCCGCCCTGAAGGTTTCCGCTTTCCTGCACGAAACAGGATTATTGCCGGACTCTGCAAAGGGGTTGTCGTTGTCGAAGCGGCAAAACGTTCCGGATCGCTCATTACCGCACAGATTGCCCTCGATTGCGGGCGGGAGGTTTTTGCCGTGCCCGGTCATATCGATTCGTGCAAAAGCGAGGGAACGCACTGGTTGCTGAAACAAGGCGCCAAGCTGGTCCAGGGCGCTGCCGATATAGTCGAGGAACTGGATATATCCTGTCCTCTTGGTTCCCCGGAAAAGACCGCAAGCAACCAAGAAAATTGTTCCGGTCTTGATCCGGATGCGCTAGCGTTGCTTGGCCACCTCGATTCCTACCCCCAGATGCGCGAGGGACTTCTTGACAAGACGGGGTTTTCCCCGGCGCGGGTCAGTGAATTGCTGCTTTTTCTAGAACTCGACGGGTGGATTGAGGTGTTGCCGGGGGACAGGGTGCGAAAAATATCACCGTTATCGTAAGGCATTGGCCAGCTATTTCGAGGGGCGCCAATATAAAACCGGGAAAACTGAGGGGAGTAATGAGTCAAAAAATGTATATAGCACCGTCGATATTGTCGGCCAATTTCAGTCGATTGGGTGAGGAGATTCGAGCCGTTGACGCGGCCGGTGCCGATATTATCCATATCGATGTCATGGACGGGCATTTTGTTCCAAACATCACCATCGGGCCACTGGTTGTGCAAGCCGCACGAGCGGTAACCGCCAAGGTGCTCGACGTTCACCTGATGATCACAGATGCGGATCGGTATGTCGATGCCTTCGCTGCTGCCGGTGCCGACTGGATTACAGTTCACGTTGAAGCATGCAGCCATCTGCAGCGTACCGTTTCAAGAATTCGTGAACTTGGCAAGAGGCCAGGGGTGGTTCTTAATCCGGCAACGTCGCTTGCGACTCTTGATTATATCCTTGCAGAGGTAGATCTGGTGATGCTGATGTCGGTCAATCCCGGTTTTGGCGGGCAAGGGTTTATTCCCTCGACACTCACAAAGATCAAAGAGTTGAGATGTCGCATAGCTGCCCAGAAGCTGCATGTGGATATTGAGGTTGATGGCGGAGTAAGTGTCAAGACGATTGCCGATATCGCCGCTGCCGGAGCAAATATTTTTGTTGCTGGTTCGGCGGTGTATGGCAGCCAAGAATACCGCGAGACCATTGTGACGCTTCGAAAACTCGCCGAAGTTGGTTCTATACGCAATTGCCAATAATACTGGAGGGAGAGGTATGACTCATCAATTCAAAGGACTTGCCGATGCAGATGTGTTTTCAGAACTGATCAGATTGGCGCAAAAGCCTTATGATCTGACTGGTGCAGGGGCCTTACTGGCTGATGGGCGACTCGCCCGGTATGTGTGTCGCTCTGAACTCTGGAGACTGCATTATGGAACAGAAAGAATAGATGACCTGGTGCTCACCAGCTTGCAAGAACTGGCGGATGAACTGCGTTTAGTCGAGCAGTTCAAGATGATGCGGCGCGGAGCGGTGATGAACCGAATCGAGGGTTTTGCCTCTGAAAATCGTCAAGTTCTGCATACCGCCAGCCGCGACATCTTTGATACGTCTCCGGTAGAGCCTCAGGCGAGTAGGGAGGCGCGGCGGGAAATTGAAAAACTGAAATTATTCTTATCAGACCTTGAAACCGGTCAGCTGGTCAACAAACATGGGCAGCCCTTCGACACCATGGTGCATATCGGCATTGGTGGATCTGATCTCGGTCCACGTTCGATCTTTGAGGCACTCAAGGCATATGGCATTTCGGGCCGAAAGGTGCGTTTCATTGCCAATGTCGATCCTGATGATGCCTCCCAGATCCTATCCGAAGTGAATCTCGCCACAACCCTTGTCAGTATTGTCTCAAAGAGCGGCACGACCCTTGAAACCCTCACCAATGAACAGCATGCGCGTCAGGCCCTTGAAAGGGCCGGGCTTGATCCAGCTTGTCATTGCATTGCTGTCACCGGTGAAAAAAGCCCGATGGATAACCCGGATAAATACTTGCGCTCTTTTTATATGTTCGATTACATCGGTGGTCGATACAGCTCAACCTCGATGGTCGGAGCAGTGATGCTTGGTTTTTACATGGGTTTTCCAAGGGTAATGGAATATCTGCAAGGTGCCGGTATGGTTGATCGCGAGGCGGAAGAGACCGATGCCCGTAAAAATATCCCTCTGCTTCTCGCCTTACTTGGTATCTGGAATCATAATTTTCTCGGACACCCAACGCTTGCAGTTCTCCCTTACAGTCAAGGACTCCATCGTTTTCCGGCGCATCTCCAGCAGTGCGATATGGAAAGCAACGGAAAATCAATAGATCGGAAAGGCGCCACGGTGGTTACCAAAACCGGGCCGATAATCTGGGGTGAGCCGGGGACCAACGGCCAACACGCCTTTTACCAGCTCTTGCACCAGGGTACCGAGATCGTCCCCGTGGAATTTATAGGTTTTAGCCATTCTCAATACGGTATGGACGCCGTTGTCAGTGGCTCGACTTCGCAACAGAAACTGCTCGCCAATCTTTTTGCTCAGATGGTAGCAATGGCGGTCGGCCAGTCGTCCGATAATTCCAATAAATATTTTCCCGGCAATCGTCCATCGTGTCTCCTCATTGCAGACAGGCTGACACCGAAAGTGATGGGAGCTCTTCTGGCGCTGTATGAGGCGAAAATTGCCTTCCAGGGATTCGCCTGGAATATAAATTCTTTTGACCAGGAGGGTGTGCAATTGGGCAAGGCCTTGGCGACGGACTTTCTCAAAGCGATGACTGATTCATCGGCAAAATTCGATAGTCTTGAAAAAGTCTTCCTGAATCAGTTGGTTGATGTATCTTAGCAGAGAACATTTTTTGCTGAATGGATGTTCATTTACAGGCTGGATGTTTATTGAATTTTTGTTGACAAAACCATCTTGCACAGCTATTCTGGCACCCTAATTCAAAAATTCATAATCTTCTTTCACTCTCCGCTGACGTACAATGGATATGTCAGGAAAATGGACCGATGATTACGATGAAAAAGATAAGCCGACGGCTGAATCCCGGTTTTAAGTAAAAAGAGTTTGGTTAAGGTAGCAGTATAAACAGTAATTTAAAGGAGGAAATCATGGCAAAACGTGAGACGCCCTTGTTGGACCAATTGGAGAGTGGCCCGTGGCCAAGCTTCGTGACCGACATTAAGCGCCAGGCGGAAACCAAGCCTGAGTGTTGGGATATTCTTGGTATTCTGGAACTGTCCTACAAAGAAAGGATCACCCACTGGAAACACGGCGGTATCGTCGGCGTTTTCGGATACGGTGGCGGTATTGTCGGACGTTACGCTGATGTTCCTGAGCTGTTCCCGGGTGTTGAGCATTTCCACACCATTCGTGTTGCTCAGCCTGCTTCGAAGTATTATACCAGTGCCAATCTTCGTCAGCTGATGGCACTTTGGGAGAAATACGGGTCCGGTATGACCAACTTCCACGGTTCCACCGGTGACATCATTCTTCTTGGTACCCGTACCGAGAACCTTGAGCCCTTCTTCTGGGATCTGACCCATGATATGGGCCAGGATCTTGGTGGCTCCGGCTCGAACCTGCGTACTCCCGCCAACTGTATCGGCGAGTCTCGTTGTGAGTGGGCCTGTTATGACACTGAAGAAGCATGTCACTCAATGACAATCAAGTATCAGGACGAGATTCATCGCCCCGCTTTCCCTTATAAATTCAAATTTAAATTCTCCGGTTGTCCGAATGACTGTGTGGCCTCCATCGCCCGTTCCGATATATCCGTTATCGGTACCTGGAGAGATGCGATCCGCATTGATCAGGCTGCAGTGAAAGAGTATGTCGCCGGCAACTACCCCGCAAACGGGGGTGCACATAGCGGTAAAGATTGGGGTAAGTTTGATATCACCAAGGAAGTTATCAACCTTTGTCCGACTGACTGTATGTGGATGGAAGGCGCAGAACTGAAAATCGATGATAAAGAATGTACCCGTTGCATGCACTGTATCAACGTCATGCCACGAGCACTCCGCCCGGGTCTTGACAAAGGCGCGTCCCTCTGTGTCGGTGCTAAAGCTCCAATTCTTGATGGTGCACAGTTTGCGACGTTGATTATACCTTTCGTCAAAATGTCCAAGGACAATGACTTTGAGGAATTGGTAGACTTCATTGAGAAGGTTTGGGACTGGTGGATGGAAGTTGGTAAGAACCGTGAGCGCGTTGGTGAAACCATGCAGCGTGTTGGTTTGCCGACCTTCCTCTCTGTAATGGGCGTTACACCGATTCCGCAGCATGTCAAAGAACCTCGAAGCAATCCCTATATATTCTGGAGAGAAGAAGAGGTTGAGGGTGGTTTTACGCGCGACATCGATGAATTCCGTGCTAAACACAAGGCCTGATGCTGTTATAATTTGAGCTGATAATTCATATTAGAAATAAGGAGATTTGCCATGGGTTACAATCCACAAAAGCCAATGGAAGGCCGTATCTCAGATCTTGGCCCCCCCTATTACGAAAATTTTTTCCCACCTGTCATTAAAGCCAACAAAGGTAAATGGCTGTGGCATGAGATTACTCAGCCGGGTGTCTTGATGCATAAATCCGAGACCGGTGACGAGGTATACTCAGTGCGGGTCGGTTGTCCCCGTTTAGTGTCAGTTGAGTACATTCGTGAAGTATGTACCATCGCCGACAAGCATTGTGATGGTTTTCTGCGTTTCACCACTCGAAACAACATTGAGTTCATGGTTGATTCCCGTGCCAAAGTTCAACCGCTTCTTGATACTCTTGCCAGTTACGGCAACAAGTACCCGGTAGGTGGAACCGGCGCTGGTGTAACCAATATTGTTCATACGCAAGGCTGGGTACATTGTCATACTCCTGCTACCGATGCCTCTGGTGTCGTGAAAGCGGTTATGGATGAATTGTTTGACTATTTCACCTCCATGACTCTGCCGGCCCAGGTGCGTATCGCACTTGCCTGCTGTCTGAACATGTGTGGTGCGGTTCATGCATCCGACATCGCCATTCTTGGGATTCACAGGAAGCCACCGATGATTGATAATAAGCGCATCTCCGGTGTATGTGAGTTGCCGCTTGCCATCGCTTCTTGTCCGCTTGGTGCCGTTAAACCGGCCAAAGCGATCGTGGATGGGGTGGAAATCAAATCGGTCAAAGTCACTGTAGAGCGTTGTATGTTCTGTGGTAACTGTTACACCATGTGTCCGGCTATGCCTCTTGCTGATCCGGAAGGCGACGGCATTGCCATTCTCGTAGGCGGGAAGGTTTCCAACAGAATCAGTGCTCCAAAATTCTCCAAGCTCGTCATCCCCTTCTTGCCGAACACTACCCCGCGTTGGCCGGAAACAGTATCAGCCGTAAAGAAAATCTTGGTTGCTTATGCAGCCGATGCGAAAAAATATGAGCGTATCGGTGAATGGGCTGAGAGGATCGGTTGGGAAAAATTCTTTGAGAAGTGTGATATTCCGTTCACTGAGAAGAGCATCGACGACTATCGTCTTGCCTATGACACCTGGCGCACCACGGTCCAGTTTAAGTTTACCAGTCATATCAAATAGTAAGACAAGAATGATTTTTGCGGGCCAGGCAATGATACGTTGCCTGGCCCTTTGATGCTTTCTTCTTCAACCTACTTATAGGAGTTATATTATGGCAATGAGTAAAGAAGAACTAAAAAAAGCCATTGAGGAGAAAGCGCTAACGTCTCCGAAGCCGCAGTTGTACATCAAGGATTTTTACGCCTGTGATCCTGATACCAAGCCGAGAGATATGAAAAACGTAGCGAATGAAATGGTACGAGAAGGAAAATTGATGTTTTGGTCTTCCGGTTCAACCACCATGTATGCCATTCCCAGCCGTATTAAGAACGAAGAAGGGGCCGGCGGAATCGGCAATGTAGAATAATCGACCCCGTTTTTTTTAAAAAGCATAAGGCAGAATATTCCTTATGCTTTTTGTTGTTTGCAATGTATCCAATCCATTCTTTCGACACCGTCCCCTCAACCAACTCCCTTGCCAAGAAGCTTGCCGAAAATGGGGCTCCACACGGCACTGCTGTTATAGCTGCCAATCAGACAGAAGGCCGGGGCCGACTTGGAAAGAACTGGCATTCAGTAGCTGGCAAAGGCCTTTATTGTTCAATTATTGTCAGACCGAAGCTTTCGCCTGAGGATTTTTGTAAAATTACCCTCGCGGCAGGGCTTGGAGCAGCGGTGGCGGTAGATCGTATTACAGGCGGATTCTCCCAGCTTAAATGGCCAAATGATATCTTCCTGGATGGTAAAAAGTGCGGGGGAATTTTGACCGAATCCTCGGCCCTGAACGAGTCGGCAGCGCGGCGATTTGCCGTTATCGGAATCGGACTGAACCTCAGTTCTTCTCTGGAGGACTTTCCAGAGGATTTACGTGATAAGGTTACGTCGATATCACTTCAGACAGGAATCTGTCCTGACGCTTCTCACGTATTCTTAACTCTTCGTGACGAAATTCTGCAGCAGCTGGAGATGTTCTCTAGCGACGGTTTTCAACCGATTCTTGCATCCTGGAGAGCGCGCGACTTCCTGCTCGGTAAGCACATGGAATGTGTAAGGCCCGACGGAAAAATAATTGCCGGGGTATCTTTGGGGCCTGACAACGAAGGTCAGCTTCACGTTAAGGACTTAGGTGGGCGGACACACACAGTTTTATCAGGTGATATCAGGTTAGCGGAGAAAAATAAAAAACCGCTAGATGAATAAGGCGTCTAGCGGTTTTTTAAAGAGTTGAAACGATCCTCTTAGTACCGATAATACTCCGGTTTATAGGGCCCGTCGATTGATACACCAATATAGTCGGCCTGCTCTTTGCTCAGCTGGGTGAGATTTGCACCGATTTTCTGCAAATGCATTTTGGCCACCATCTCATCCAGATGTTTTGGCAGGAAATACACCTTATTCTCATATTTTCCAGAGTTTTGCCAGAGTTCGATTTGTGCTAGAACCTGGTTGGAAAATGAGTTGCTCATGACAAAACTTGGATGTCCGGTGGCACAACCAAGATTCACCAGGCGACCTTCAGCCAATACGATTATTTTCTTGCCGTCAGGAAAGATAACATGGTCAACCTGTGGTTTGATGTTGTCCCAAGGCAGATCACGGATTCCGGCTATGTCGATTTCTGAATCAAAGTGGCCGATATTGCAGACAATGGCCTGATCGGGCATTTTTTCCATATGGGCCCGAGTGATAACCCGTAAATTTCCGGTACAGGTGACGAAGATGTTACCAAGGTGGGCAACATCGTCCATCGTGACCACCCTATAGCCTTCCATGGCGGCTTGAAGCGCACAAATTGGATCAATTTCGGTGATATAAACGGTAGCGCCCATGCCTCTTAGGGCCTGAGCACAGCCCTTGCCTACATCGCCATAACCTACCACTACCACGTTCTTGCCGGCTATCATCACGTCGGTTGCGCGTTTTATTCCGTCGATAAGGGATTCCCGGCAGCCATAGAGATTGTCAAATTTGGATTTTGTTACCGAATCATTAACATTTATGGCTGGACAGGCCAGTTTGCCGGCATTAGCCATTTCATTGAGGCGGTGTACTCCTGTGGTGGTTTCTTCGCTGATACCACGTATCGCGGTCAGCTCGTTTGTGTATTTATCATGGAGCACCAAAGTAAGATCGCCGCCATCATCGAGTATCATGTTTGGTCGCCAATCGTTCGGACCAAAGATTGTCTGGTCGATACACCACCAGAATTCTTCCTCGTTCTCGCCCTTCCAGGCAAAGGTGGGTATGCCAGCAGCAGCAACGGCTGCGGCGGCATGGTCCTGGGTTGAAAAAATGTTGCAACTCGACCATCGCAATTCCGCACCCAATTCAACCAGGGTTTCCATGAGAACCGCAGTCTGAATGGTCATGTGCAGGCAACCGGCGATTCGGGCACCTTTGAGGGGAGCCTTGCCGCGATATTCCTGGCGTAATGCCATAAGACCGGGCATTTCGGTTTCAGCGATGGCAATTTCCTTTCTTCCCCACTCGGCAAGAGCCATGTCGGCGACCTTCCAATCAGTAAGTGTATGTGTCATTGTATTGTTTTCCATTCTTTAAATCTAACTTTGAAGAGTGATTTAACGTTGAGTAGAGATGATATTACTTCAGTTTTGCCGCATCCCGAAGTAGGACTGCTTTATCAGTCTTTTCCCAGGTGAAGTCGTCAAGTTCGCGGCCAAAATGGCCATAGGCAGCGGTAGCGAGATAGATAGGCCGTAAGAGATCAAGCTGTTGAATAATTGCCTTGGGTCTCAGGTCAAAGTGTGCGGTGATGAGTTTTTTTATTTCTGCGTCAGAAATTTTGCCGGTGCCAAAACTATTCACGTTAATGGACACCGGTTGAGAAATTCCTATGGCATACGCCACCTGCACTTCAATTTCATCAGCCAGACCTGCGGCGATTAAGTTCTTAGCAACATACCTGCCATAGTAAGAGCTCGATCTGTCGACCTTCGAAGGATCTTTTCCGGAAAAGGCACCGCCACCATGCGACCCTTTGCCACCATAAGTATCCACGATAATTTTTCGACCCGTCACACCACAGTCTCCTACCGGGCCACCAATGACAAATCGTCCTGTTGGATTGATATAAAACTTAGTATTGGCATCAATCATTTTAGCAGGGAGAATGGGTTTGATGATTTCTTCCATGACGCCTTCTTTCAGGTCGTCGTAGCTGACTGATGCCTCGTGCTGCGTAGAAAGTACGACTGCTTCAATTCTTAGGGGAACATTGTTAACATACTCTATAGTAACCTGGCTTTTAGCATCAGGGCGCAACCAAGTAAGGATATTAGCTTTACGGACGTCTGCCTGGCGTTTTGTGAGTTTGTGGGCCAAGGAAATGGGCATTGGCATAAGAGTTTCGGTTTCATTACAGGCGTACCCAAACATCAGGCCCTGGTCGCCGGCACCTTGCTCAAGGTCAAGACCTGTGCCTTCGTTTACACCCTGTGCTATGTCTGGAGATTGTTTGTCAATTGAGGTAATGACGGCACAGGATTGCCAATCAAAGCCCATTTCTGAAGAGTTGTAGCCTATTTGTTTAATGGTTTGGCGGACAACGTCCGGCATGTCCACCCAAGCTGAAGTTGTAATCTCCCCGGCAATTACAGCCATACCAGTAGTTACCAAAGTTTCACATCCGACCCTGGCAAATCGGTCTTGTGTGAGAATGGCGTCAAGAATGGCATCGGAGATCTGATCGGCAACCTTATCGGGATGACCTTCGGACACGGATTCTGAGGTGAAAAGGTAATCTGACATAAAAAACTCCAGTAGAAAAATTGGAAAGTTCGGCGAAATATTTATTTCTCAAAAAACCATGCATTATACACCAGTTTTGCGTAAAGTAATTGAAAAAGCGAAAGTATTGAAAATTACTTATGGATTCGCGAGATGGGCTGTCTATATTCCGCCGTCTTTTGACGCATTGCGCCGGGCAGCTTGCACTGGTGAAAAACGATGATTATGATGGCCACACTTTCAAGCAATTACCCATCAGCTGTCTTGAGGATACAATATATGTTCGTTGAGATAGCTGTCGGTGTCGAGAAAAAGTTGATTAGCCATATGATAAGGATTTTCAAAAAAATGTCTATAAATGATGCAAGAGAAGTTCTGCGTATCGAAGAAGAGGGACTTGCGGCGGTTCGTGAACGTATTGGTGAGGATTTCATTTGTGCTGTGGAAATGATTCTTGCCAGTCCCGGTAGGGTAGTAATCACCGGTATCGGCAAATCTGGAATAGTCGGGCAAAAGATAGCGGCAACGATGAACAGTACTGGAACTCCTTCGTTTTTCCTTCATCCTGTCGAAGCGATGCACGGCGATCTTGGCATGGTGATGCCTGGAGATGTGATTCTCGCCATTTCCTACTCGGGCGAAACGGCTGAATTAAATGGTTTACTTATTACCCTTAAAAAACGCGATAATAGAATAATCGCTATGACTGGGGAAGAAAAGTCATCTTTAGCTCTCCTTGCCGATGTTGCACTCAACATCAGAGTTCCAAAAGAAGCTTGTCCGTTAGGGTTGGCCCCAACTGCAAGCACTACCGCGACACTCGCCTTGGGTGATGCTCTTGCCGTCGTACTTCTCAACAGGAAAAAATTTCAGAAAGAGGATTTCCACCTCAATCATCCAGGAGGTAGCCTTGGACAAAGATTAAAGGTGCGAGTGACGGAGGTAATGTTTGCCGGCAAAGATATTCCTGTAATTGCTGCCGATGCCTTAGCAACGGAAGCAATAAGGGTACTTAACGCAAAGAATAAGGGGGCTGTGCTGGTGGTAGATGGTACGAACAAGGTCTTGGGAATCGTCACCGATGGTGATGTGCGTCGTGCTATCGTTGGGGCTCAGTCAATTGCCGAGATGAACACGGCGCAGCTTATGACCAAAAATCCCATATGCATAGACAGTACAAGGCTTGCAGCAGATGCTTTAAGTATCATGCAGACCCATGAAATCACCGCTTTGCCGATAATCGATGATGACCGAACACTTTTAGGTCTTTTGCATCTCCATAATTTGCTTGGGAAAGGGGAGTTTCGTTTTCTCGTTTGAGAAAATGCCGCGGGCATCGCAGGTGAGGTGGGTTATTGATGCTCGGAAAAGAACTCCCATCGGTTGTTTGCCTTTTCATACGAGTAAAACATGATCAGGGTCTGGGGTCTGCCTCGACCGCTTTCGGTACATTGCATTTTAAAAATCATTTTGCCACCCATTTCTTTTATGTAGCTGATGGCAGGGCTATTGAGGTTCTCTGGAATGGCCGATGGGTAATTTGCTATAAAAATAGTGCGAAAATTGTCTTTCAGGTACTGCTCTTTATCGACCTGATAAATTTTTTCATCGAGGGCTTGGATTGTAGCAATGCTGGTTTTTTTGGTTTCAAGGAATTCATCTTCAGCGGCAAAGCCACTGTTATTGATAGTGGCCACGATCTGCCGGAAAGCGTTTCTTGCCGCTGTCAGATCTTTCTTGTCATCTTTTAGGATATTTGCTGCTTGGCGGTCTCGAATTATTGTTGTTTGCAGGATAATTCTGCCGATTTTTTTTCGGGTTGCTTGTGAGTCGGATATCTTGATAGTTCCTTCTTTAGCGGTGAGAATTGCACCCGCCTTGTTGTACTCTTGTATTGCCTCATCCCAGGCCCCGGAGATGAAGGCCTTGTTTCCCCTATCAATGGTCGCATAGAGTTCGGCGCGGCTGATGTTTTCACGGAGTGCATCAATGGTTTCCTGGGGTGCTACGTTCCCCTCTGCAACAGTTGGCAGAACAGACTTATATGAAGAAATAGCGTTCAGCCAATCGGCTTTGGAGAAAAATTCATCACCCTGTTTTCGGAAATCTTCAAAGTTGCATTTTGCCAATGCTGAGCTCAATTCGACGGCATATCGTTGCCGATCCTTTTCAGGCAGAGCGTCAAGGAGGGTTTTGGCTTTTTTGATTTCCGAGGCAGCTTCCTGCCATTTCTTGTTCGCAAGTAAAGTGTTGGCGGCGCTAAACACCATGCTGAATCGAGTGAAATTCAGTTTGCTCTTCATCTCTTCGATGGCAGCTGGAGAAACGAGGGTGCTTATGTTGGTAATGGCCAAGATCTTGGTGAAACGCTCTTCTGCTTGTGTCCAGTTTTCCTGGTCGAAAAAATCTGCACCCTCTTTCAATAACTGTTTGTAAGTAAAGACGACGGCGGCATCTTTTTTGGGTAAATATTTGCCATCGACAAGAACCTTCCCTTCTAAGCCTTGGGCGAGTGTTTCCGACGTAAGGATTGCATTGATGCTGTTTTGTAGCTCTTTTACCCGATTTTGCTGGAAAAGCCTAACTCCAGACACGCTCTCAAGGGCATTTTCACAGGCTAGTTTGGCACCATCGAACTGTCCGTTATCCATCAAGGCTGTGCAATGTTTCTGAGCAGTGCTTGACGCTTCGAGTTGCCGGGTGGCATTGAAATAGAAAAATCCACCGGCTGCAAGGATCATAAAAAAGATTCCGGCAAAAAGAGAGAAAACAAATATGCCGCCGACGCGTTTTTTATCAAGAAAGGACTCGTGATGTTTTAAGGGGCTAACTGGCAGTTTACGAACCTTGGATGCCTTGACAGACATGTCGTGAACTGGCAAATCGTTTTCTGTTTGATCTGAATAATTAAAATTGGTGACGTCCGAGGTAGCGTCTTCTTTGCCTATGTCCAGGAGGCTTAGAGATTGCATAACCCTGTTTTTGTTAGCCTCAATGTTTGGAAAATCTGTTGCTATTGTAAAAACTTGTTCGTAGAGGCGGGAAGCATTTTTTAAGTTTCCGTCATTTTCAGCCTTACGGGCTGACCGATAAATATCTTCCGCTTTCTTGATCTCTTCTTCGGTATGAATGGAAATCTTTTCCATTTGATCTGAAAAAGTGGGGCTCTTTGCAAGAGTTTGGCGAAGTGCGAAAAACCTTTTTTTGTTTTCTAAATGCTGTAATAAACCGAGGTCAGTGCCCGACGGTGTGTCAAGCGCCGGAAAAGAAGTATTTAAAATCAGTTCTTCGTCTGGGGAGGAACCCTCGGTTGAGAGAAACTCGAAATCAGGGGAAAGATCTGAGTCGTCAATGGTATCAATCTGTGGTTTTGAATCCTTAGCATATCCGGATGATTTGTTCGTGTTGTCAATCCATTGAATATCGGCGATGGGCAAGGCATGGCTGTGACTTTGGTACCAGATTGCCGCATCTTCATTAAAAGCGTTGCTTCTCGAGTAACTCTCGCCGTTAATGAGTTTTCCTATAAAAATTATGAGGTCAGGGATCTGACTATCCTGCTGCCAGAAGTCTCCAAGGCAGATGGCCGCTGGGTCGAAATCAGGGTGGTAAATGTCACTTTTAGGCTTGCAACTCGGTGGAAAATGTGGAAAACCGAAGGGGATGGTCAGTTCGACCTTCAGGTTTTGGATAAGACTAGGTTCACCTTTACCAAGCTTACAGAAACCGGCAATATTGTATGTGATTTCGTATTGTTCAGGAGGGTCGCCCTTGATTGGTTTGATGGAAATAGCTGGTTGAGAAAGAAAACCTTCTCTCAACTGACGATGGATTTCGCGTAGTTGGTCTTGGGAAACTGACATAAATTGTGTTTGCAAGAGTTGTTAAATAGCGTACCATTTTTGTAAGTATATCAACTTATTTGAGTAACACAAAAAGAATTTTCAAAAGTGGGGCCGATTTGCGTTGAGAATGATGTGAAAAGCGCTTGTGCTGGGCAAACTCCGGACCTTTCCGGAAGGCAGTTTTTTGTGGTGGAGATGAAATTATTTAGCGCTATTTTTTTAATTGGAGCAGAGAAGAATTGCCCCCTCTATAAAGCTGGCGAGCGGTTGCTGCTATCGGAAAAAACGCTAGTCTGTCCTCAGAGGAAGGAAGTGTGTCTCATTCTTGTGCGTGACATGACTGAGCTGCTCTTCAAATTCCTTCAAAAACAGCCGATAAACCTCAAGGAATACGCCGGGACTGTTTTCAACTGCAGTGGATGCAAAGGCTTGATTAAATTTTCTCTGGTCGAGCCGGAATCCTTCCAGGGACAGGAACCAGGCCAAGGAGCAGTTGCGGCGATCGAATCGACATCAAAGCCGGTCATTTCTCGGCTACTTGTCAGCCCTTTACTCAAAGCTATTCATCCCGATGAACTTGAAAGTGTATATAAATATCTTCGGGAGATATTTTTCGAGAAAGGTTCGGTACTCATCAGAAAGGGTGAGCAGAACCTGAATCTCTATATTGTGGTTGAAGGGGAGCTTCGTGTTGAGGATGGAGGTGTTTGCTTAGCTACTCTTGCCGAAGGGGAACTCTGTGGGGAAATGAGTTATCTTGGCGCCGACGAGGCAGTCTCTACAGTTTTGGCAACAAAAAGGACGAAGGTACTGGCAGTGGCAGGGGATGTATTTGGTCGATTGCTTGGCAATAACCCGGCAGTGCAATCATACATGGCCCAATTACTTGCTTCTCGGCTCCGTCAGACCAATGCCGCACGAGCACGAGACTTTGAATCCTGCATGAGTGGTCGCATTGATGAGATTGTTCCGGCCGAGCTGTTTCAAATCTTTCACATGCACCAAAAGACTGGGGTTTTGACCTTGCATTTTTCTGCAGGACAGGGAAAGGTGGCTTTTCGTGAAGGTTGCATTATAAATGCCGAATATCAAGAGCTGAGGAACGAGGAAGCAATTTTCAGAATTCTTGGTGAAAAAAAAGGACTCTATCGGTTTACCACCGGCCTCTCCCCAAAGGATATGCGGGCTGCCGAAATAGGCGATTTTATGATGTTGTTGATGGAAGGGGTGAAACGAGTTGACGAAGAGCACGAACGGTAGATAGTTTCAGTGGGAACATGCTCGACATTTGGCAGGGTGATACAAACTTTTGTAAACCCACATGCCGGTCAAGCGTGTGGAGAGTGGCTTTCCAGCAGAGGTGGCAGCTTCAAGATATCCATGAAACAGCGAACGTGATATTTTGCTTGAAGGTTGGGATTTTTAAAAGCGATCAGTGGAACGTTGCAGGCCGCAGCATGCTGCTCATCGATAATCGAATCACCGATAAAGAGAGCTTCCTCCGGTTGACAGCAAAAATGTTCGAGAATTTCTAAAAGTGCATCGGGGGCTGGTTTTGGTTTAGCAGCCGTGTCGGCGGTCATGACCTTGCCGAAATAACCATCCAGTTTATAGCTCCTCAGGAGGGGCATCATCGTATTGGTGCGGTTCGTGGAAATGGCCAGGTGATATGTATCTTTGGCCTTTTCGAGAAATTGCACCAGATCGGGTTCCATGTCCATATAGGGCAGAAAGGATGAATAGTCACCTTGCCGTCTGAAGATGTGGACTTCTTCCAATGCTGGTTCCTGGTAATGGCGGAAGATATGGCAAACTGAATCAACGACGTTGTGCATGTGGACATACTCTTCTTCACTTGCACTCATCAGAGGCAGGCCGAAGTGGCCGAGCAGGTGGTTGTAATACATGCTGTTGGCCTTCCTTGAGTCAAACATGACTCCGTCGCAGTCAAATACGATGAGTTTTAGCACGAGTAGTTTTCCATTGCCTGCAATAATTTATGGGATGATGTTTCCTGAAAACTGAGAAAAAACAAGTCGGTGAAGCATCGTAATACCAAAGTTTAATAATTGATCATCATCGTGCAGTTGCTCCTTTTCCAAAGTACTTAGGACGATGGACTCCAAGCGATCCTCGAACAGCAGCTTGCGAAAGGTGTCGAGGTTGTAGAGCGCCAGAATGAAGAGTGCAACATCCTGCTGCGATGGAATAAAGCCATTTCGGATTGCGTCGTGTTGGAGAATGTCCATCACCGCATCGTTGGAGCGGTTATAGGGAGTAAGCTCCTGTTCGAAACTGTAGCGTCCAGGAGTTTGGTTTGTCGCCTCAAGAAACCCCAGGCAATGGTCCTCTCTCATGAGCACGAATTGTTCTTCAGGCCCAGTGTCGGTGCGTGTTACGGCTCGACCAAGAGGATAGACTCGGCAGGCCCCTGGACGATGCGCATAGACGGAGCAGCCATTCTTGCCCACGAATACGCAACTGGCCCTGCCGTCATCGACCATCGTCAGATACAGCCTGGGGAAAGGTTCCCCAGGCACTTGTTCGATGAGGATATATTCCGCCAGCAATTCCTCGGAGCTAAGGCCGGTGGCTTTACGCAGCCGAAGTACATCGTAGGGAGTCAGTGCCAGTTCCAATAGGCGACAACATTCGGTAAAACATTTTACCTGAGGATGGCAGTCAAAAGAAAAGAACGCATCGCCATCCATTTGGGAAATGTGCTGAGGCAGATTGGTGGGATCAGCCATGCGTATATCCCAAAACAGCCTCTTTTTTCCATAAGGTGAGCAGAGGACTGGCAACAAAAATTGAGGAATAGGTGCCAAACAAGATGCCAACAGTCAGGACAAAGGCAAAGTCATGGATGACCGCCCCGCCAAAAAACATCAGTGCAAGAAGGGTAAACAGCGTGGTCAAGCCAGTGACGACGGTTCGGCTGAGGGTCTCATTAATGCTGGTGTTGATAGTCGATTCCAGGCTCTTCTTGTCGGCTTTTAGCGCGTTTTCTCTGATCCGGTCGAAAACTACTACCGTATCATTGAGAGAATATCCTGCCAAGGTGAGCAAGGCGGTAACGATGAGCAGCGTAAATTCCATATTCAGAACCCAGCATATTCCTACCAAGACAATAACATCGTGAAAGGTTGATACTGCGGCGGCAATGCCGAAGCGGATGTCAAAGCGGAATGCCAGGTAGATGATAACCCCAACAAAAGAAATAAGGATAGCAAGGATGGCCTGGTTGCGCAGAGATGCGCTCACTGAAGAACCAATCTCCGATTCGCTTTCCAGCTTGAAATTCTTCTCAGGAAGTTCGGCGGTAAGAATTTTATCGACCTTCTCTGCAAGTTTAGAGATAACGGCTTCAGATTTCTTGATTTTCACGATCAATCGCTGTTCGTTTTCAACCTTTTGCAGGTCGGCCTCCGGCATCCCGCTTTTGGTCAGAGCCGCTCTTACCTCAGATATGGTAAAATTGTCGCCTGCCTTATATTGCAACAGCGAACCGCCGGAGAAGTCGACACCTAAATTGGCATGGCCGCGGGATACCTGAACGAAGGCTATAATTCCGATGATAACCAGAGCGGCGGAAAATGAGAAAGCAATGTTTCTAATGCGCAGGAAGTCAAAATTTGTTTTCGCGAGCATCGTCAGAAATCTGATGCGCTTCAGCGGCTTTATGGTGTTGATGGCATCAAAGGCAAAACGTGAATAAAACAGTACAGTAAAGAGATTGAAGATAATTCCCAAGGAAAGGGTTACGGCAAAACCCTTGATTGGGCCGGTTCCAAACATAAACAGGGCGAGTGCAGTTATCAGGGTGGTGACCTGAGAGTCGACGATAGAAGAAAAGGCTTTTTCGTAACCGGCCTCAACACACGAACGAACAGACTTTCCTATGGCGAACTCTTCGCGCATCCGCTCATAAATGAGGACGTTGGCATCAACCGCCATCCCTATGGAAAGGATAATACCGGCAATACCGGGCAGGGTAAGAGTGGCGTTGAGCACGGCAAGGCCGGCGAAAAGCAAGACAATGTTGAATATCATGGCTGTGTTGGCAATGATTCCGGAGAGCCGATAGTAGATAATCATAAAGGCAAGGACCATAATTGCCCCCCAGATACCCGAGGTGAGACCCTGGGTAATGGAATCCTGGCCAAGGCTTGCCCCTACACTCATGTTTTGGATGATATCAACTGGAGCAGGCAGGGCGCCGACTCGCAGGACAATAGCCAGGTCGGCGGCCTCTTCATGGCTGAAGCTGCCGGTGATCTGAGCGGAGCCACCAAGGATGCGGTCCCTGATGACCGGCGCGGAGCGGACAACTTCATCTAGGACAATGGCCAGCCTGCGACCGACATTGCTTTCGGTGACTTGGGCAAACACCTTGCCGCCGTGGCTGGTCATGTCAAGACCGACATAGGGTTCATTAAAGCTGCCGCCGATGCGTACCTGGGCATCTTTGATCATATCACCGGTCATGAGGATCTTGTTTTCCAGGAGGATCGGGACGAGCATTTCTTTTTTGGTTTTCTTGTCGACCTCTTTTTCAAAATTTATCGAGGTGTTATCGGGAAGTTTGTTTTGCAGGGCGCGATTGAGTTTTTTCATACTCTCACCATCTTGCCATTCTTTGGCGCTTTTAGCCTGGTGAACAAGCTCCTGCAGGTTTATACCGGTGGTGTCGGCCACAAGCTTGAATTCAAGTTGTGCCGTGTCTCCGAGAAGTTTCAAAGCCCGCTCGGGATCCTTAACGCCCGGTAATTGGATAACGATTTCGTCCTCACCCTGGCGGATGATAACAGGTTCGGCAACACCGAACTGGTCAATCCGGTTACGCAGTATTTCGAGAGATTGATCAACAGCGTGCTTTTTAATGAATTGCCGTTTTTCGCCCTTCAGGGTTAAAATGATACGCGGAAAACTTCCCTGTTTTGCATCGATTTTTCCGTCAATGTCGGGAAAATCATCGGTTACAATTTTTTTGACTTTTTCGATGGATCCGCTGTTGGGGAGAGTGAAAATGACGGTATCGGCCGAGGGAGCAGAGGTTCGCACGGCAGAGATGGATTGCTCGGCAAGGGCGTTTTTAAGGTCGTTGGCAGCAAATTCCAGGTTGTTTTCCTCAGCTTTCTTCAAGTTGACCTTAAGCACCAGATGCATACCACCCTGGAGATCAAGCCCCAGTCGCAGTCCGCCCGGGGCGAGGTAGGTTTTCCACCAGTCTGGAGTGCCCGAGTAAAAGGAGGGCAGGACGGTAGTGATGGAGAGCAGGACGACCATCACGAGAAAGGCAAATTTGACTTTGAGTGTTGTATTCATTTAACTTCCCTGAATTTTTCTGGATGAGAAAGCAAAAAGTGAGTTTTGAGAAGAGCGTTTATCGCCGAACTTTGCGATTATAACGCAAAGCCTGAATCTTGCAAGGTTTGGCACGAGATAATAGTGCTACAAGAAAATATATGTGGGTTTTTTATAAAAATAGTATTCGTTAATGGATATAATCTTCAGTAGATAGCTGATGTTGAAAATTAACCAGGCTCGTCGGGACGAGGGGAAAATGCTAATTTTTTTGAGGGGCTTTCAAGATCAAAGAAGTACTTTTTTGTTAATCGCTTCGGCCATACATGCCGCACCAAAGCCGTTATCTATATTGACAACGGCGACTCCGGGCGCGCAACTGTTCAACATCCCGAGAAGAGCTGCAATACCCCCGAAGCTTGCGCCATAGCCGACGGACGTGGGCACGGCAATTACCGGGCAGTCGACCAGTCCTCCGACGACGCTCGGCAGGGCACCTTCCATGCCGGCGACAACAATGATGACCGTTGCCTGGCGGAGCAGATCCTGTCTGCCAAGAAGACGATGCAGGCCGGCAACTCCTGCGTCATAGAGTTTTTGCACGGGATGGCCCAAGGTTTTAAGTGTCAGTCTGGCTTCTTCGGCAACAGGGATATCGGATGTTCCTGCTGAGATTACAAGGGTTTGCCCTCTATATTTGGTCGCATCGGTGGGTGCCGGGTTGCCTATGAGCATCCTGGCGTCATCGGCATAGCGTAACTGCGGGAGTTTTGTGATGACATTGCGTGCTTTTTCAGAATCAATCCTGGTCGCTAGAACCGGGCCGCCCTGTTGCAGCATAGCTCGGGCAATATCTGCGATCTGTTCAGCAGTTTTTGATGCCCCATAGATTACTTCCGGAATCCCGGTACGAATGAGTCGTTGATGATCGAGACAGGCGTCGGGCAGCAATTCCGACGGAAAGGTTCCGAGTTTTGCAAATGCCTTTTCAATCGAGCTGGCGCCGCTTTGTACATCTTGCAGGAGAGAGAGGAGAGTCTTTCGATTCATGGGGAATTTCCATTTTTGGGATTAATCAAATAGAAAACAAGGCAGAGACAGCTTGGGGTGGATTTCGGCTCGAGTGATGTCTGAAGGTAAAGGAAGATCGCCTGATCGTGCCGAAAAGTTCCTTGCCATAACCATCCCCGGAAAGTACATTCGTAGTTCTTTCATCATTGCACCATCCTACCGCATGGACATTAGACCATGTGGTTTAAATAATTATCTGTAGCGAGGCAAGAAGATGTACACTCAAATATACATATTACGATTTCCAAAGGATACCAGTGATCAACCGTTTATTTACCGACTGGTCAAGGAATATGACATACAGTTTAATATCCTTAAGGCGGATATCCTTCTTCAGCGTGAAGGAATAATGATCATAGAGCTGAAGGGTAGCAGTAAAGCCAATGTCATTGCCGGTCTCGATTACTTAAAAGGAATGGGGGTAAAAATCGAGCGATTGGCGACTCGGATCCGCAGAGACGATAACAATTGTTTTCAATGCGGGGCTTGTACCGGAGTCTGTTCCTCAGGAGCCCTCTACATAGAAAGACCGGCAATGGCGGTGATCTTCGATGCGGAAAAATGTACAGGTTGCAGCCTTTGCGTACCTATATGCCCCGTGCGGGCAATGGAGGTATCCCTCAATGACGACTGGATTCTCACCGAAGGTTTGTTGATTTGATGTTGGTTGGCAGGAATTTTGGATCGTCTGCAAACAAGGATTTGAGCCGCAAAAAATCAACCTTTCACTCCATTCTGGTGGCGTTTTCAGCGGCACCTTGACCCGAAAAGGACCAGGGACGCAGGTATAACTTTGGAAGCCATGAGGTGAGTGCCGATTTCGGAGGATCACCGGCTTCCAGGCGAGCCAACAGTTCTTTGGCCTGAGGGGTTATGGTTTTGTCAGGATACTTGGCGAGCAGGTATTTCAGGCGAACCTTGGCCTGATCGTATTTTTCTGTTCTGACGTAATACTGGGCGACAAAAAACTCGTGGTCGGCGAGAAACTCGTTGGCCGCAGCAATCCGTGCCTTAGCTTCACCGCTATATGGCGAATTGGGATAGGATTTCAGCAGTTGTTTAAAGAACTCAATGGCCTTTGTGGCGCCGGTAGTGTCTCGGTCAATACGGTCAATCTGTTTGAAATTACTCATACCCTTTTGAAACACGACATACGGAATACTTTCGTTGGTAGGGTGGCGATTTGCAAACTCGTCATACAGCACCAGCGCCTCTGGATAGCGCTCCATATAGTAGCTGCAGTCTGCAGCTTTCAGCTCGGCCAGCGGGGCTTCCGGGCTGAAAGGATAGCGGTTGAGGATTTCTTGAAAGAATTCGATAGCTGTATAATATTTTCCGACGTTATAGTCATCCATCCCTTTAGATAAAAGGTTTTTTGCCGGCAAATCCATGTCGGTTTTTGCCTCGTTTCCATCTTCATCAATGGATGTAAAACCGAAGGTTTTTTTCATCTCACCGCAACCACTGAGAAAAAACAGCATACCCATGGTCAAGATCAATAACCTCATTTGAACAGCGAATCTTGTTTGCATTGACTCCATTGTCAGGCTCATTTAGAAGTTATTTTAAACTTTGAAGGTATTTCTCCGCAGCGAGGACTGCCACAGCGCCCTCACCGGCAGCGTTAACAATCTGGCGGACGTCTTTGCTGCAGATATCTCCGGCAGCCATGACCCCGGGTACGGTCGTCCGCGATTCAATATCGGTGGGAATAAAGCCCCATTTATCAGCCTTGAGCAAATGAAGCGGCAATCCCGCATTATTGGGAGTTACACCTATGAGCACGAAAACGCCCTGGACATCAAGAGTTGAAGATGTTCCGTCATTGTCAACAAGATGTAGCCGCTCAACTCCTATCTGTCCCTCGATGGAGGTGACCCGTTTGTTCCATAGGAACTCGATCTTTTTGTTTGCAAAGGCAATTTCTTGGATAATTTTCGTTGCTCGAAGGCTTGCGCGGCGATGTATTACGGTTACCTTGCTTGCGAATTTGGTCAAATATTCAGCTTCCTGGATGGCGGTATTGCCGCCTCCGACTACAGCCACGTGCATGTTTCGATAGAACGGGGCATCACAAGTGCCGCAATAAGACACGCCTTTACCACGCAGCTCGCTTTCTCCTTTAATATTCAAGGAGTTAGCGCTTGCCCCGTTGCAAAGTATGAGCGAATCACAGGTGACCAGGCTACCGTTTTCAAGATGGAGAATTTTTTGTCTCGGGTTGCTCAGATCGACTTCAGTGACACAGGCCAACTCAGTGTTCAAGTCGAATCTTTTGGCGTGTTGAGTCATCCTTTCAACCAGCTCGAAACCAGTCAGGCCATCAGGAAAACCGGGATAGTTATCTACCCAGTCGGTGAGCAAAACTTGCCCTCCAGGTGCGCCTTTTTCTATCAGAACATGATTGAGTCTGGCGCGGGCGGCGTAGAGACCTGCCGATAAACCGGCGGGCCCACCTCCAAGAATTACGAGTTCGTAGTGATCTTTCATCGTGACTTGGACGAGTCCTTGAGTAGCGAAGAGGCTGCCATATCGATATTGGCGGGGTACCGGAAGGCGACAGGCAGCCTGATAATTTTGACTATTTAGCCTTGTTAATGAGTGCAACTAGTTGAGATTTCCCAACCGAGCCGGTAATCTGGTCAACAACCTGGCCATCCTTGAAGAGTATCAGGGTCGGTATGGCACGGATGCCGAACTTGCCTGGTGTCGCAGGATTGTCATCTACATTCATTTTAGCAATAGTGACTTTCCCCTCATATTCGGTAGCAAGATCTTCAATGACCGGGCCAATTGCCTTGCATGGCCCGCACCAAGGTGCCCAAAAATCGACCAGCGTGGGTTGCGCCGACTTTACCACGGTATCAAACTCGCCATCACTTAATTGCAGAACTTTATCATTAGCCATTATTATCTCCTTTGAACATGAAATGAGTGTAGATTAAAAGGCATGGATGGTCAGTATCCCCGAACACAAAAACCGTCCTTCAACTCTACCTGCTGCACTAATGACTGACAAGCAGAAAAAGGTATCCGGCGTAACGACACTATGTCGGGCACAATCCGATTTCCTATAATGCGCATAATATTATGGAAATCAAGGGCAGGGGGTTTGACATCAAAACCTCCGTCATGCTATAGTCATACCCCTAATAATTAAAAACATCACGCCATGCAGATCGTATTTTTCAGATCGTCGGCGAGATCTTGATACAAAAGGAGTTATACATGGATTTTTCTGTTTCCAGCAAATTATTTGAACAGGCGAAAAAAGTTATTCCTGGAGGCGTTAACAGCCCAGTGCGGGCCTGCCGTTCAGTAGGGTGTGATCCGGTCTTTATTACCAAAGCTTCAGGCGCTACTCTTTGGGATGCTGATGGTAACGAATATATTGATTTTGTCAGTTCCTGGGGACCGATGATTTTTGGTCATGCACACCCGGATATTGTTTCCGCCGTGGGCTTGGCGGCAGCTTCAGGAACTAGTTTCGGGGCGCCGACTCCGAAAGAGATTGATCTTGCTTCGATGGTGGTAGAAGCTGTCCCATCGATCGAGAAGGTTCGTTTTGTCAATTCCGGCACAGAGGCGACCATGAGTGCGGTACGGCTTGCTAGGGGGTATACCGGGAGGAAAGCGGTCGTCAAGTTTGACGGCTGTTATCATGGTCACGCCGACTCGTTTTTGGTCAAGGCTGGCTCGGGGGTGCTCACCCTTGGCATACCAGGCAGCCCCGGGGTGCCTGAAGATATTGTCAAACATACTGTTTCCATCCCTTTTAACAATGTGTCGGTGGTGGAGAGGACCTTAAGAGACAAGGAACTCGATGTTGCGTGTGTAATTGTTGAGCCGGTTGCCGGGAACATGGGGTGTGTTGCACCGCAACCAGGTTTTCTCGAAAAACTTCGAGATCTCACCAGTGAATTGAATATTGTCCTTATTTTCGATGAGGTAATAACTGGTTTTCGTCTTGGTTATGGTGGAGCGCAGAGTTACTACAATATCCTCCCTGATCTGACGTGCCTGGGGAAAATAATCGGTGGCGGATTACCCGTTGGTGCCTATGGCGGCAAGTCTGAAATAATGAATTGTGTGGCACCGGATGGTCCTGTTTACCAAGCGGGAACACTGTCCGGTAATCCCCTGGCCATGGCGGCGGGGATCGCCACGCTCAAAATTTTACAAAAACCCGGTTTTTACGAACAGCTGGGTGCCAAGGCCGACCGCTTTGCTGAGGAACTTGCGGCAGTAGCAAAAAGAACGGGGATGGATATTCGGTTGAATCGCGTCGAGAGCATGATGACAGGTTTTTTCACCAAAGAAGCGGTGATTGATTTCGAGTCGGCGATGCAAGCTGATACCAAGAGATATGCTCAGCATTATCGGCAGATGTTGGGACGAGGCATTTATCTTGCACCATCGCAATTCGAAGTCTCTTTTATTTCTGCGGCGCAAACTGATGATCATCTTGATAAGGCATTGAAAATCGCTGAATGGTCATTCAAAAAACTGCTTGAAAAGTGAAATTTTATTGACTTTGCTAAGGAGTCATGATACCAAACTCGGTTATATTATGGTGAATTGTTTTAAGCAAGGGGCCGGTGGACAAAATGTCGGATGTGAAGAAGGAATTTGTTCAACTGCTGGCTAATTATGGTCATGTTGGTTTTACTTTTGTTGCCTCAATTATTATTGGCTTAGGCGGGGGGATCTATCTTGATCAAAAGGTCTTTGATGATAGAACTTCCCCATGGTTTACCTTCATAGGATTGGCCTTTGGTATAGCTGCCGGTTATAAGACGCTTCTTGAAATCCTTTGGCGGAATAAAGAGAAAGAAGAAAAGCCAAAACGTCAGGACTAGAGGGCTGCGTGACTGAAGATTTGTTGACGTTGCAGAAAATGCAGGTTATAAGCTGGATTTGTTTGGCTGTATTGACCTTAGGATCGGTAGTTATTGTTTCTTTCGAGTTTGCTGCGGCGGTGTTGGTTGGAGGGCTCATTTCTCTTGGCAGTTTTTGGGTGTCGAGCACTGAGGTGATGAGAGTTGTTCATTCGGTGGTATCGCCGCTGGACCTTAAAGATCGCCAGACCCAAGCTCGGCAAGGGCATAAGGGATACTTGGTGAAATTTTGGGGTCGACTTGCAATTATAGGCGCTGTCCTGCTGGTTATTATTAAGAGCCAGACGGTTAATATTTTTGGCTTGATTTTAGGTTTGTCAACAGTAGTGTTAGCGATCACTTTCATTTCTTTGAATGTGGCACGACACTACTTCTTCAGAGGGAGGAGGTAAAAGGAGTTATGGAACATCCGATACTATTTATTTCGATTATCCTTGAAAAACTGGGACTGCCAATTCCGCATGGTCCTGTCGGCCATACGTTTCTCGAACAACTGTGTGCGCCATATATGACATACACGTGGTTGGTCATGGCGTTTCTTTTCTTGGTGTCCAAACTGACTCTTGGCAATCTCGAGATGATTCCTGGCAAAGGGCAGAATTTCTGGGAGTTGGTCATAGGTGGAATGGATGATTTCTTTGCCGATAACATGGGCAGAGAAATGGCCGACAAGTTTTTTCCAATGATTGCGACCTTTGCACTGTATATCGCTGTTGCCAACCTCATTGGACTTATTCCCGGCTTTATGTCGCCAACCTCCAGCCTTAATACTACCCTTGCTTTGACCCTTATCGTTTGGATTTCCCATCACATAATCGGGTTTAAAGAGCACGGCCTGCATTACTACAAACATTTTATTGGACCGGTATGGTGGCTGATTCCTCTGCTTCTACCCATCGAATTGATTAGTAATCTTGCCCGTCTCCTCTCACTGTCCATACGTCTTTTTGGAAATATTATGGCCAAAGAGACGCTGTTGGCTATTCTGTTCATGCTTGCAGGAAGCTTTTTTGCACCGTTGCCGATCATGATACTTGGCGTCCTTGTATCTGTTGTCCAGGCCATGGTTTTTGTGCTCTTGACGGTTGTCTACTTTTCTCAAGCTCAAGCCCACGCCCACTAATGAAAAATAGATTTTAGAAGCAATATAGAAGAAGGCCAACCCCCCCCAAAAAACATTTAAGGAGAAAGAAATGGAAGGAAATCTCATGTACGCGCTTGTTTGTATTGGTGCCGCACTTTCAATCGGTCTTGCCGGTCTAGGGGCCGGTATTGGTATCGGTTCTGTAGGTAACGGCGCATGTCAGGGCCTTGCCAGGAACCCTGAGGTTCAGCCCAAGTTGATGGTTTTCATGATTCTTGGTATGGCACTTGCTGAGTCTGTAGCTATTTACGGTCTGGTTATTTCTCTTATCCTTCTTTATGCAAATCCGCTTGTGAAATAGTGCGATGAGAGTATAACGGTCGTTTGTCGATCGGAGAAAAGGGCTGCAGAGTATTCTGCGGCCCTTTTCTTTTTTGAAAATCTGATTTTCCGGAGGGTTGTCATGCGTCAGGATATCGATGCCAATATTCTTATTCATCCACGAAAAGGTGGAAAGGAAAAAAACCTCCCTGAAAACGGCTTATTGCTCGTAAATCCTTCGGAGGCATCTCGATGCCATTTTCAATTACGACAAAAGGGGGGCGAATCACGACATCTCTTTAATTCTGACCTGACCGTTGCTGCTGGTCAGTCGTTCTTTGTCGCCGGCCAGGCGATCGGGGCACCCATGGCGGCAATGAGTATGGAAAAGCTCATTGCCCTGGGCGCGAAAAGAATTATACTTTTCGGCTGGTGCGGGGCTATTTCGAGCACTCTGAAAGTTGGTGACATCCTCCTGCCTAGTGAGGCGAAATCCGGTGAAGGTACGTCAAGTTATTACCCACTTCCGATACCTGCGGCACCGTCGATGATATTTCGTTCAAGCATTGAAAAGGCATTCCGTGACAATAAAATGATAGTACACACAGGCTGTGTGTGGTCAACCGACGCTGTCTACCGCGAGGATCGTCAGATGCTTCAAGAGCTTAACAGAAGAGAAAGAGTGGACGCCGTTGATATGGAGTATTCAGCGCTCTGTTCGGTAGCGTGCTTTCGCAATATCAAATTCGCTGCGGTTTTAATTGTCTCGGATGAGCTGTGGGGTAAAACATGGAAGCCTGGCTTTTCCTCAGATATTTTTCTGAAAACCAAGGCTAAAGCACTGGATATAGTGCTGGCCGGTATTGATAACTTTGGAGAGTAGGTATGGCTTTTTTTCATTTAGTTAGTCTTGGTTGCGCAAAAAATCTTGTCGATTCGGAAGTTATTCTAGGCTCTATGGCAGCAAGTGATTGGCAGCTTTCTGCTAATCCTGATGACGCTGACGTGTTAATTATCAATACCTGCGGTTTTATTCAGGCAGCTGTTGAAGAGGCGATCAGTGAAATTTTTGAATTAGTAAAAATCAAAGAACGCTTTCCGGATAAGCGCCTAGTGGTCGTTGGTTGCCTTGTGCAGCGTTACCAGAAAAAGCTGGTTGAGCATCTTCCTGAAGTTGACCTTTTCGTCGGAACTGAAGGGGCAGGAGAAATTGCCCTGCTCATTGAAGGGATGAATACAGGGAACCTTGAACAGCGTATAATTCTCCCCGATCGTTCTTTAATGACCAAGGAAACTCCACGAGTGATATCGACCCCACCTTTTCGTGCTTGGTTAAAAATTACCGAAGGTTGCAACAACCGCTGTTCATATTGCATCATTCCCATGATCAGGGGTGGACTGCGCAGCAGATCCGTTGATGATCTTGTCGGTGAAGCAAAAAAACTCGAAAGCTTTGGAGTCAAGGAGCTTTCATTGATTGCCCAGGACAGCACTGCCTATGGGCGAGATCTGGATGATAAGGTCAGGCTTGAAAGCCTGATTCGGCAACTTCTCGAACAGACTACCATCCCTTGGTTGCGGCTTATGTACCTTTATCCCACAGGTGTGACAGACGAGCTGCTTGACTTGATGGCGATGAATGAACGAGTTGTGCCCTATCTGGATATTCCTATGCAACATGTTAACGTCGACATTTTGCAAGCAATGAATCGACGTTACACTGGAGAGCAGCTCTACAGTATTATTGAAAGAATTCGCTCCAAGGTCCCGAATATTGCAATACGGACGACGTTCCTTGTCGGCTTTCCGGGGGAAAGTGAAAAAGCATTTATGGAGATTGAAGCTTTTTTACGAAAAGTCCGGATCGATCATGTTGGAGTGTTTTCTTATGCTAATGAAGAGGGGGCACCTTCAGAAAAATTCTCCAAACAGGTGTCGGAAAAGGTGAAAAGGAAGAGATTGGAGTATCTTTTGGCGGTTCAAGCCGAGCTTTCCGCTGAAATCCAAAAAAAGTATATTGGCAGGATTGAGCCGGTTTTGATCGAAGGATTGAGTAGTGAAACTGATCTCCTTTTGCAGGGAAGATTTAGATACCAGGCGCCGGAGGTTGATGGCTGTGTCTTGATAAATGAAGGAAACGCGTGCCCCGGAGATATTGTTGCCGTTGCTATCACCGACGCCCACGTTTACGACCTGATCGGGGGAATTGTCAGCGGATAGCAAGTCGTGTTTCTCCAGGCCAAGAAGGCGGAGCACCCCCCCAAAAAGCGGTTTTGAGGGCGGGCTTTTTTGGAATTGCTTTAAAAAAGTCTATTTACTGGTGTTGACTTTTTCTCGCAGTTCCTTTCCCACTTTAAAAAAGGGAAGTTTCTTTGGTTTTACTTCAATCTTTCTGCCGGTTTTTGGGTTCCGACCTTCGTATGAACCGTACTCTTTGATGACAAAACTCCCAAAACCGCGAATTTCGATACTCTCTCCTTTGGCCAGTGCTTCGGTCATTGTCTCAATTACGGTGTTGGTGATCGCTGCAGCCTCTCGATGAGGAATATTGATATCCTGTGCCAATGCCTCGATGAGTTCTGATTTGTTCATTCTTAACTCCTGTCTTTGAAAATCAAATTGGGATGCATTATCAAAAAAAATACGGTTAAATAAGTACGTTTGTTAAAAACAAGGATAATTTTTAAGCAGTGTAATTGCTGCGATATTCGGAAAATAAATATAAAAATCAGTAAGTTGAGAGTGATCGAATGATGCCAGTGACCGATATCTCTCTAACTACTTAGATTTAATCAGCTAATCCTGGATTTGTAAAGGGAATTCTATAAAAATATTTTTTTTAAATCTGAAGGGTTAAGTTGTCTGTAGCTACCGACGGGAAGGTTGCCAAGAGTAAGCTTGCCGTAGGCAATCCGTTTGAGGTGCAAAACTGGATGTCCAATGAGGCTAAACATTTTTTTTACCTGCCGTTTTCTTCCTTCGTGAATGGTGATTTTCACCAAACAGTTTTGACCCTTTGACGTAAGGATTGCAAGCGTTGCCGGGGAGGTTATTTTCCCCTCAAGCTGTATGCCATTTTCAAGAAGAGTGATCTTCTTTTTGGTGGGGCATCCTTTGATGAGTGTTTCGTAGGTCTTGTTGGTTTCATTGCTTGGGTGTTGGATTCTTTGTGCGAGATTGCCATCATTAGTCATAATGAGGGCGCCCTCGGTATCAAGATCAAGACGACCAACTGGAAAGAGACGTATTCCGCCCTCTTTGACAAGAGAGGTGACTATCGGCCTGCCCTGAGGATCGGACAGGGTAGTGACGTAACCCTTGGGTTTATTGAGAAGATAATAGACGAGCTCTTCTTTGGCTTTTAACTGTTTACCTGCGAAGCTTACCAGGTTCATTCCAGGGATAATGCTTATTCCCATTTCAGTAACAACCTTCCCATCCACACTGATCAACCCTTCAGCAATCAGCTGTTCAGCCTTTCGGCGGGAAGCCAGGCCACACTGAGCAAGATATTTTTGTAAACGAATGGGACCAGTCATCGCCACTCTGCCGGAATAATTTTGGTGAATTGACGATCGACTTTTTCTTTTGTTGCCTGGTCGACTTCGAGGATCTTTGTATACCAGGGCTTCATTCGGCAATCAAAAACCACGGGAGGGTGGAGACCGACATGAAACCTGTGCACTGAGGTCGAGCGGGCATAAATATCGGCAGCTGGTTCAAAGCGGGTGAAAATGGTCCAGAGAAAATCTTGCGTTGAGGTCGTGGCTTCAGCGCTATTATCCACCAGTATGATGACCGGCCATTCCTGCAGAGCAGCAAATTCTGAGATTTCTTTGGCTAAGGTTATATTTTCTATATAAGGAACGCCCTCGATCACAAGGGTTCCGGGTAGAAAAACCTTCGGTTTCGAACAAAAGCTAGGTAAGGAAGTGGAGAAATGGAGCGGTAACTCCCGCTTCTTTTCCTTGCCGAGTCCCATCAGCATTGCTTTAGAACCTTTGTTGACAGAGGGCCCGGTGTAATCAAGAGTGTCTTGAGAAACGTTGGCAAAGACAAAGAGATCCTGTTGCCATTGCACTCGCTCCAGCACATGAACCCACAGATTTGAAAAATTGGTGATATCAATGTCGCCATCGGTGATGATCAGGAATTTAGTAAGGGAGAGTTGTCCTTCGCCAAGAATTCGTAAGCCGCAGGCAAAGGCCTCTCGAGGGTATCGATCGGAAACCTTTGCTGCGGCAAGACAATGGAATCCTGTTTCGCCAAAGGTCTTCAGCTCTTTGACTCCCTTCATAACCAGAGGAAAGAGTGGCGACAGCAGGTCTTGGAGAAAATCACCGATGAAAAAATCTTCCTGCCGGGGGCGGCCAACAACGGTCGCAGGATAAATAGCATCGCTTCGATGGTAAAGGTGGCTCACTTGAAAGACAGGGTAGTCGTGCTGCAAGGAATCATAACCATAATGGTCACCGAATGGGCCCTCAGGGTGACGAAGGTGTGGGGGAACTTGGCCTTTGATGGCAAATTCAACACCAGCCACAAGTTTGTGCCCTCCAAGAGGATCCCGGGTCATGTGCAGTTTGTCGCCAATGAGCAGGGAGGTGAGTAGGAGTTCCGGCAGATCTTCAGGGAGGGGGGCGATGGCGGCAAGCATCAGGGCCGGTGGCCCGCCGATGAAAAGAGTCACCGACAGCGGTATATTCAGTTTTTCCGCCTCATAATAGTGGTAACCGCCGCCCTTATGGATTTGCCAGTGAATGCCGGTGCTGGAGTCGTCGTACCGATGAATTCGATACATACCAAGATTATGTCCTTTGCCTCCAGGATGCTCGGTATACACCAGCGGCAGAGTAGCAAAAGGACCACCATCACTGTGCCAGGAGGTGAGCATTGGCAAAGAACTGAGTTGCGGAGGCTGTTGGCAATTGTCGAGGATCGGGCCACTGGCGACATTTTTTAGGCCAATCTTCAGTCCATCAAATAAAAGCTGTTTGTTCTTCCAGATTTGGGAAATGGACAGAGGCATGATCGACTCGGCAAGTCGAACAATGTCGCGAACAAATTGCTGTGGCTTGTTACCAAAGGCGAGTTCCAGCCTCTTGTCTGTCCCAAAAAGATTGGTGGTAACCGGGAATTTTGAGCCTTTGACTTTTGTGAAGAAAAGAGCCGGTCCGCCCTTGGCAATTATGCGCCGATGGATCTCGGCGATTTCCAGATAGGGATCGACTTCTTCTTCAATGAGGAGAAGTTGTTTCTCTTTTTTGAGTACATCTAGGTAACTGCGTAAGTCACGTAATTTTTCGAGAGCCACGCATTACTCCTTGTGGTGGTGATCGCGATCAAGCAGGAAAAGCTGGTGGTATTCACTTTTGTTGAGATGCTTTTTGAGTAGCTCGAAAAATGCATCGACAAATTGAATTATTTCTTCACTGGAAAGCCTTTTCGCAAAAAGTTCGGCGAATTCAGGACGGCCGCTCAACTGTAAAAAGGTTGCCAAGGATTGGCGATCAAGTTCCTCGGTTAATCCAAAGCACATTTTGTCGGGCTCGAGGTTCATAAGCATCTCAAGAGGCTAGGGTGTTGGCAAAGGGCTGTTGGGGGTCGGCTATAATTTTCCAGCGAATTGAGCGGGTCCTTGGGCCATCGAATTCGCAAAAGAAGACTTTCTGCCAAGTCCCAAGCTGGAGCTTGCCATTTTCAATGAAAAGAGTGAGATTACTGCCGGTCAGCATGGTCATGATGTGCGATGGCGAATTGCCTTCTCGATGTTTGTATCCAAGATTGCGGGGAACCATGTGTGCCAGACCTTGCAAGATATCCAGGCACACATCGGGGTCGGCGCCCTCATTGATAATAAGCCCGGCGGTGGTATGCGGATTGAACAGGTGGATAACTCCCGAGGAAATCGGCTGGCTTTGCAGGATTTTGTCAATTTCACTGGTAATGTTGACAAGTTCCACATTTGAAATCGTGGAGATTTTCAGTTGGCCATTGGGCATATTCCCTCCTTTTGCTAACTTTTATGCATTGGGCATGAATGTACCTTTCCGGTGGGCGAGAGGCACAGGTAGTGAACTGTTGGTAATGTGGGATGGCGGAGGAAGCTGATACGTCATCTTTCTTGTTGTAGAGCAGTTAGTATAGGTTCTTTTCGAGCTTCAGTCAATCTTTGCCCCGCATTACCATTTACATAATCCTCAGGAAATGCCAAGTTTGTATTTGAAGATGAGGACGCAAAATGGCAGATGCTAAAAAAAACGTTGAGATTTGCGGCAAACGGGTGATTTTCCAATGCCTGGATGGCAAGATGTTCGGCCGTTGCAGAGGCAGCGGTCGGTGGTTCTTGACATGTTCTGTAATACGAATACAATACAAGTCTAGGATGTACACAAATTCGCCGCTAAGACAATGCGTTGAAAGTCTCGAAAAATGAGTGAGGCACTGGATTTGTCTTGCAAGGCAAAGAGGGTAAGTAATGTTTGGTTATGAGGATCAGATAAAAAAAATCTGGATGCTGAGCCGTGAGTATGGCCAGCTTGCCGGTGCGGGGGGGGTTAAAGATGTTGTTAGCCAACTAGCTGAAGCACTTGCCCGAAAAAATACGAGGTCGCTTCATGTCGTGCTGCCCCTTTACGGTTTTGTAAACGCTCGGGAACAGGGATTCAAACCTTTGTCGGATCCATTCTGTCCCGACCGTATCCTTCGGTTGCAGATCGATATGCACCAGCCGGATAAACGAATACTCGAAGAAGTTCACTATTATTATAAAAAAATCAAGAAGGTAAACCTCTATCTTGTTGACGCTGATCGTTACCGACAGAAATCAGATGTCTATACCTACAGCGAAAAAGACGAAAATCTGGTCCCCTGGCAGAAAAAATCCATGGGACATCATGACTTTTTCGCTATGAACCTGCTGCTGCAGAAGGCAGCCCTTGAGCTTATGATTGTCCTTGGTGAAAAGCCTGATGTTATTCATTGTCACGATGGCCATACGGCAGTATTACCGGCACTTATTCGGGAGAATGCCGGGTATCGCAATTATTTTCGGGCAACGGGATGTATCGTCACCATTCATAATGCGGGTTATGGCTATCACCAGGAGGTTATTGACATACCCTATGCAGCCTCAATAACCGCCTTGCCGCAGCATGTGATTGAGGCCAATCAACTCGATTTAAAATTTGATCCTTTTCTTGTGGCCGGCCATTATGCGATACTCAACACAGTGAGTGAAAACTATGCCAGGGAGTTACGGGAGACCGACAGTGATAGTCTGACCGGGTGGTTGGGCCATGAATTGCTTCGGCGCAATGTCGTCCTGGAAGGAGTGACTAATGGTATCGATCCGGAGTTTTTTTGTTCCGCGGCCATAGCCGGAGACAAATCCGAGTTGCTTTTTTATCCAGGAAAGGAAGAAGACACACTTGCTGGCAAAAAATGCTGTAAGGAAATGCTCCTTGCGCTTCTACAACCCGGGGCTACGTTTGATGGAGTACAATGTTTCGGCGGCCTTGCAAAGAATACCCACCATCCGCTCTTTACTTTTATCGGGCGTCTCAGTGAGCAAAAAGGTATTGATATTTTCATGGCGGTGCTTGATGACTTCCTGCGACAACATCCAAATGTTCAGGTTTTGATTTTTGGTAACGGGGCGAGCGACATCAATTCCGGCCTCATCCGTATGGTAGAGCGGCAAGAGTTTCATGGCCGGGTGTGTTTTTTGCAAGGATTTAGCACTGAAATGGCCAATAGAGTGTATGCCGCCGGAGATTTTTTTGTCATACCATCCAGGTATGAGCCGTGTGGTTTGACTGATTTCATTGCCCAGTTGTTTGGCAATATCCCAATCGTTCACAATGTTGGTGGTTTGGTGAAAGTCATCGACGGAGTGACCGGGATTGCCTATGCTGGTAACTCTCCTGATGACTTGCTGGAGGCACTGGAAAGGGCGCTTGTGGTGTATCGGAATGATAAATTGAAACGCAAAATTCAGCTGCAGGCAGCAAAAGCAATTGAACAAAATTACACGTGGACTAAGGTTATGCGAAAATACTTGGAGCTTTACTTGAAAGCAAGAAAACAACAGTTATGCCGGGAATGAGCAATGTGTAATGAAAATCAGGGCTGAGTGTGTCGACGGTTATGGGGCGTCAAAACAGTATGGCTGAAAAGAACCGGTTATCGTCGCTGACCGAGAAACCGGAAAGTTAACAGGAGATGAATATGACGGTGAAAATAGGTATTAACGGTTTCGGTAGAATTGGCAGGAATATCTTCAGAGCTATTGATAAAGATGTGACGTTTGCCGATGTGGAGGTGGTTGCAATCAATGATTTGACCGACAATGCCACCCTTGCTCATCTCTTGAAGTATGATTCAGTTATGGGGGTATATGCAAGAGAGGTGCAAAGCAACAAGCAAGGTATTGTTGTTGATGGCCGGCTGGTGGCAGTTTCGAACCATCGAAATCCGGCGGAAATTCCTTGGGGCGAGTTGGGTGTTGAGTATGTTGCCGAATGTACAGGTAAATTTGTCGATGCGGAGTCAGCCCAAGCGCATATAGATGCCGGGGCCTCAAAAGTGATCATTTCAGCCCCTGCCAAAGGTAATGTTAAAACATTTGTTATGGGGGTCAATGAGGACGAATATGACCCGATTGTTCACCATGTCGTCTCCAATGCATCGTGCACCACCAACTGCCTGGCCCCATTTGCCAAGGTCATTCTCGACAAGTTCGGCATTAAACGCGGCCTGATGACAACCGTGCATGCCTATACCGGTGACCAGCGGCTTCTTGATTTTCCCCATGCCGATCCGCGCCGGGCGCGGGCTGCTGCGATGTCAATGATTCCGACGAAGACCGGTGCAGCCGCAGCAGTCTCTCTAGTCATCCCTGAATTGAAGGGCAAGTTCGATGGGCTAGCGGTGCGGGTGCCTACACCGACGGTGTCATTGGTTGATGCCGTAATGGAGGTAGAGAGGGAGACAACTGTCGCTGAAGTTAATCAGGCCTTGAAGGAGGCGGCGAATAGATTTCTTGGTTATACCGAATTGCCGCTCGTTTCCATCGACTTTCAGGGCAATGCGCATTCTTCAATTATCGATGCCCAGTGTACTAAAGTGATCGGTACTTCTGTCAAGGTCATGAGCTGGTACGATAATGAGTGGGGCTACTCTAATAGAATGCTTGATCTTATTCTCCATATGGAGGCGAATAAGGCAATCTGATTTCTTATCTATTGAATAGGTTGTTGCATACGTCTTTGAAGATTCGTCTTCAAAGACGTTTTTTTTATCCCTTGCCACGGCAGGACTTTGTTCATTATACTCAAGATATGATGCCGGTGTCATTGAAATGCCTGTCAACAGTAACAAGAATAATCCACTATGGGACAAACAGACAACAATATAGTAATTGAATCAGATGCCTTGAAGGCAAATCTGATAGAAACCGCGGGAAGTGTAGTCATTAATAATGACCTGTTGGTACTGTTGGAAGTAGTTCAACAGTTTAATGGATTGCATGCAACTCTGGAAAAACTCCTTTTTGAGGTATGCCATCCCTTTCGAAATTGGAAGATTATATTACCGCAACTACGAAATTTTGCTCTGAAAAACATCAGCCATTACCGAACGCACGCGCTTGGACCACAGGCCTTTGGCCTCTTTGCGCAGCTATTTTTTGAGGCGATGAGTGACGCAATCCGCGATGCAACACTGCTGTCCCAGGCTGTCGGTGCGCAGATGGTCTGGCTCGATAAAATGGTCAGCCAGTTTACCCGTGATGACCTGCTTCGCTTCGAGGGGGAACTGAATATTATCTTCGGGCGACTTACAGAGTTTGACCGGAGCGACAGACTGATAATGATGCAGGTTGTCCAGGGTCAGCATCCTTTTGCAAAAATTGCTAAGCAACTCCTTGTTACTGCCTCTAAGGATCGGGTCGAGTTTGATTTCGCCCCTCTGGCCCGACTGGTTCGAACTATACTCGCCAGATGCTACCAATATTGGCTTAAGGAGGACGATCCGCTAAGCTGGTTTCTCGACCGCTGCAGCATTCCTGTTGCTGATTTTCATTCTTCCAATCTTTTCCAGGCAATCTCCCATGGTACGATGGAACAGCATCTAACGGTGATGAAGGAGATTGATCTGGAAAGGGAGCCCTTGTCGGCGCTTCAGGCCATGTTTAACTGTCCGGAACATATAGATATCGTCAAGTATTACCGGGCGATGCCAAACAATCTGGTGGCCGCAGAGACGATTTTTCGCGAGATTGAACAGCAGGGTATGAGTCATCTCCACCATTTTAGTGAAAATAGAAAGTTACTCTTTTTATTTAAGATCATGGATACCGACGGGCTGTATCTCATCCATGAAGAAACCTTGCGGGAAATTAATCGCAGTCTCGTGCAACTCATCCGGCAGCAGAGTTTTGAGGAGATTGAGGAATTTCTCCTGACTGCATTCAAACTCTTGAAGGCCAATGTCAGGAAATTTCCGCACACCTCACTGCAGTGTATTCAGGTCCTGGGTGGAGAGGTTTTTGACCGGGGCAATAGCCGTATGGTCGAGGCCTTTCTCTGGGGTGTCGTACGCTTTGGCTTTCAACATGCAAGCGTGGTTGGTGTCGATGAAAATTGGCAACCCCTTGCAAATCCAGCACATCTCGCCAATATTCGGGTGTGGCTGTATCTGATCATGCGGGAGCCCAAGTGGTGCTCGACCCTGTTCTCGGCCCTCATAATCCAAATTAAACTCTCCGGCACCTGCGTAAAAGATACCGATCTGTTTCAGCGGGACATTACCCAACTTCTCAATCATCCGATTGAGCCTATTTACAACCTGTCGAAACAATTCACTAAGCTCATGCCGGTCTTTTTCAATGAAATTGGTTCGGAAGGAGAATTGCGGGATGTATCCACTGAACTTGACGAAATCCATAAGCGTAAGGATGTGTTGATTCACTTTCTTCGCAAGCAGGGACATGTTGAGAGTTCCAATCTCATTGTGGATTTTGTTCAGGCGATATTTCTTTTCTGGAAAACCAGGGACAAGACTCTCCTTATCCCCTTTATCCCGGAGGAGGTCTACAGCCAGGTTGCAACCGGGGGTGAGTATGTCGATGACCTTATGGCCCTCAGCACCAGGTTTTGGCCAGCCATGGGCATCAACAGGGTGCGGGATATTCTCGAAAAGGACAATAACGACATCGGCCTCTTTCTCGCCAGCCAGAATGATCTTCAGCCCCAGGAGGTGCGCCGCTTTGAACTGCTGGTGCGGATGTACAAACTTCTCTACAAGAAATATAAACTGGGAGTCCAACAGCTTAGGTCGGAAATCCTTAAAGCGGTCAATGACGGATTCCCCGAGATGGAGCGGCTGCTCGCTGATCTCGACCATGCGGATACCGAGGATTGCCTGGAAGCCCTTCTTACAGCTCTCGAAGGCCTAAAAAACATAATACTTAGCGGGGAAACATTTGAGGCCCAGGAGGATATCTACTATAAGCGGCATATTGCCGCTGATATCCCCTCGGTGTATGGAAGATACAAAGAACGCAAGTTCGATGCCCTCAGTCTTACCTTTCGCCTGGAAAACCTCGCCAATCTATATCTGGAAAAGTTGCCGGAAACGGTCAACCTGTCAATTATAACCCAAGCGACCTTCTATAATATAGTCCGGTGCATAAAACTCTTTCTCCGCGCTCTTGCGATCGACGGCATTACTTCCCGGAGGCTTTCCACCTATCTCTCGTTGCTTGAAACATCCTTGAAGGTTAGGCGTTTTTCCTATACACAGTATCTTGATATTTTCAGGGGAATGTCCGAAGGGGTAAAGGATATAATTTATGCTTTTTATACCAATATCCATCAGAATAATCTGTCGCTTATCATTCCCCAGATCGGGAGGGAAAATCTCCTTGAAAAATTTGCCAATTTCTACGATGAATCAGAAGTGGGAACGACAGTTCAAAGGCTATCCGAGGTGTTTTTCCGAGAATTGATCTCCAGCACCTTTGGCCTGCAACATCTTGATAATTTCATTCTTCGCATCCTCCAGACCCTTGAGAATCAGAAGGATCTTCTTGACAAGGGAAAACTTGACTTGCTCATGACTTATAACCCCGAAGGAGTATTGTCATTTTTGCATAAGCCTAATCCCTACACCAATAACCTCATCCACCTTGGCAACAAGGGCTTCAACCTCGCAACACTCATTGGTGACGGGAAAAGTGTACCTCCTGCATTTGTTTTGACGACAGAAATCTTCCGATGTCGAGAGATCGTCTTTGGCTATGTCAAGACGAGAGAGGAGTTCATGGAGCGCGTGCGCCAGGCCTTGACCGAAATCGAGCAGTTAACCGGAAAAACGTTTGGATCACCGGAAAGGCCGTTGCTGCTGTCGGTGAGGAGCGGTGGCGCCATTTCCATGCCGGGAATGATGGCAACTATTAATAATGTTGGATTGAATGAAGATCTCATCGCCGAACTCATTGTCAACCATAGCAACGCGTATCTTGCCTGGGATAATTACCGGCGCTTTTTGCAATCTTGGGCGATGATTTCCGGTATCGGCAGAGAAGAATTCCAGGTTCTCATGAATACAGCCAAGGCCAAATACAATGTCAGTTTAAAGAGGCATTTTTCCGCGGAACAGATGCAGGAGTTGGCCCTTTCCTATCAGCGGCTCATTCGTCAACGGGGGCTTGGAATACCCGATGATCCCTGGCTCCAGCTGGTGAATGCCATCCAGCTGGTGTTGGATTCCTGGGAAACCCAGAAGGCTGTCGAGTATCGAAAGATTATGGATGTTTCAGATTCATGGGGAACAGCAGTCATTGTTCAGGCCATGGTCTTCGGCAACAAGAGTGGCAATGCAGGATCGGGGGTGGTTTTTACCGCGCATCCCTACCGTAAGGTACAGCGAGTCGCACTGTGGGGTGATTATGCTTATGGCGATCAGGGCGAGGATATCGTTTCCGGACTGGTGACGAGCCATGCCATTTCCGTCGAGCAGGCCAAACTCGATGGTCGACATGAGGATGAAACCCTCGAGCTTCGCTTTCCTAAAATATATCAGAAATTATTGCATATTTCTCGTGAACTTGTGTATGAAAAAAGGTGGAACCCACAGGAGATCGAGTTTACCTTTGAGGGTCCTGAACCCAAGGAACTCTATCTCCTGCAGACCCGGGATATGATTACGATCAAGAAGAAGGAGCATCTGAATGTCTTTGTCGAGAGCCCGGCCCTCGAG
>JAABQY010000021.1 GCA_011391225.1 Desulfobulbaceae bacterium
AAGGCGAGCGGCAGATGATGGATGTTTTTGAACCCGAGCTCGAGATGTACTACCGGTTGCCGTGAGGTCTCTAAAATGCTCAGAAGAAAGTAGTGAACACGCCACTTTCGCGCAGGATATTCAGGCCGATAAGCCAGAGCACCAGGCCGCCGACTATTTCTGCCCAGGTGCTGAGCCAGGCGAGACGGGCAACCCGCTGGCCGAGATGGAGCCCGATAATGGTGAACAGTCCAGCAACAATGCCGATAATGATCGCAGGGGTGATGATCGACTCGCGCAGCATGGACATTGACAGGCCGACCGCCAGGGCATCGATGCTTGTAGCGACCGACAGCATGACCAGAGCCATACCTTTGGTGGAATCTTTTCTTTGCCTGGCCTCGTCTTCATCTTCGTCGGCCAGCACCGCCTCCTTTAACATATTGCTGCCGACCAAGGCCAGCAGGGCAAAGGAAATCCAGTGGGCGTACGCCTCCATAGAGCTTTGCACGGAGCTTCCCAGCCCCCAGCCGATGATCGGCATGAGGGCCTGAAAGAGTCCGAAATGCCAGGATAATCTAAAGGTTTGGCGGATGCTTACTTGTTTGATGCTGACCCCGGTGGCAATGGCCACGGCGAAGGCGTCCATGGCCAGGGCCACAGCGATGCCCAGAATGGTGAGAAGATGCATGGTATGGTTCCGCTGAAGGTTTCGGTCAAAAGCCACTCTTTTTACCAAAAACCGCCTCCTGAAACAAGGAGAAAGAGGCGTGAGGCTTACGGCATGAGCGTTTAGGGTCACAACCAGCCGCACTTACTGAAAGCACAATTTAGAACTTGGATAGATGATTTTTCTAATATATTTATCATGTTGAGGTTCTCGATGCGTTAGCCGTTTGTCGTAAATAGCCCTCTGAGCCATGAAAATTCCCAATCCCTCGGTGGCTTCATGGAAGGCCTCCTGTGCCTGAGAACTGACCATGGCACAATTAATGAGAGTCTGGGGTTTTGAGTTGATGAGCAAAACTTCAAGAATGCGGGAGGAGCAGAGAGGAGCGCAACAGTCGCACAAATGCGACTTTCAGGACGGTTCTTTATGACCGGTGCGGCCGTCAATTTCCGGCAGGGTGATGGTATATTTTTTCAGTTTGCGAAAGAGCGTGCTTTTATGAATGCCAAGAGCCTTTGCTGCCGCCAGACGGTTATAGCCATGCTGCTGAAGCGCTTGCAGGATGATTTCTTCCTCGGTTGCTCGAATGCTTGTGGCAATAGCCGAGCGGTCAAAATGCTGCTCTTTTTTTTGGCGAAGAAGATAGGCCGGTAGGTGAGCAACGCCAATCTCCCCTTCGTGACACAGGACGAAGGCGTGTTCGATGATGTTCTCAAGTTCGCGGATGTTACCGGGGTAATCATGGTCAAGGAGAAGCCCCATGGCTTCCTTACCGACTTGCGATACGGCCCGACCACGCAGCGTATTCATCTTTTTAATGAATCGCTCGACCAAGAGGGGGATGTCCTCCAACCGCTCCCTGAGCGGCGGCAGGTGCAGGCGAATGATATTGATACGGTAAAAAAGATCTCTGCGAAATTCGCCCTTTTCAACCATCGCCCTGAGGTCGCGGTTGGTGGCGGCAATGATGCGGATGTCGGTTTTTATTTTTTCGATCCCACCTAAGGGCTGGAATTCCCTTTCTTCAAGGACCCGCAGCAGCCGCACCTGGAAGGCGGCACTGGTATCGCCGATTTCGTCAAGAAGAAGTGTGCCCTTGCCGGCGGCTTGAAAAAGACCCGGTTTGTCCTTATCGGCATTAGTAAAGGCACCGGCCTTATAGCCGAACAGCTCCGACTCCAGCAGGGTGTCTGGCAGCGCTCCGCAGTTGATGGCGACAAAGGGTTCCGCTTTGCGCCACGACAGGTTGTGCAGGGCACCAGCCAATAGCTCCTTGCCGGTGCCGGTGTCACCCTCAATGAGAACGGTACTGTCGCTTTCCGCCACCTGCGGCAGGATATTGAAGATCTTTTTCATCGCTTTGCTGCGACTGACCATATCGCCGACAGTGAAGCTGCCGCTCAACTCCCGGCGTAATTCCTCCACCAGGCTATGGTCACGAAAGGTCTCGACTCCGCCGAGAACCTTTCCTTCTTCATCCTTCAGCGGCGAGGTGGAAACGGTGATCGGCACCCGCTGCTGCCGGCTGTTGATGATATAGGTGGCGCTGGAGACAAAGGACTTCCCCTCCTTCATAGTGCGCTTCAGGGCGCAGGCACCTTCGCACATATTAGAGCGGAAAACCTCCCAGCAATAACGGCCGATGGCATCGGCCCGCGACGTGCCGGTGATCTCTTCGGCGGCGCGATTGAAGGTCATGATCCGCCAGTTATGATCGACGGTGAAAACCCCCTCGGAGATGGACTCGAGGATGATCTCGTTGGCTTTTTTCGCTATGTCATGAGACATTATTTGTCATTATTTTCTCCATTGTTTTGAAATCCTATGCCTTGTATTTGTCAAACAATCACTCTTCACTCTTGACAATATCAACAGACAAGCCTTTGTCCTCTGGATCTCCGCATTGTAATTCCATATCTTCGCCGTCGTAAGACATGGCCATAAGTATGATGCCATCATAATAACTGGAAAATCTTCTTAGGCAGACAGCAAGTTTTGAAGGGTCAAAGTTGGTATCGGCAATATTGGCAAAATACACATTACTGCCTGTTTCTCTGCCGATTATGCGGAATACATAAGGATACAGCACGCTATCGACAGCATCGAGATTGGCTGTATTCCTATACACGAACTGTGATTGCGGCAATGGCGGATACTCGACAACCTGCATTTTTGAAAAATCGACGTTCACTGCTTTGACACCATCAATCTCAACGGAATCAAAAGTATTGCTGCCATCCCATTCCATACCTAAGACATCATAATCAATCCACAACTGACCAATATCAACCGGAAAAGCTTTATAACCACCAGCCAACAGATAGTGATCGATATGAGCAATTTGCTCAATTATGGCCTTTTCCTGTTCATTGATATAATGAAAGGCCCCTTCGGCAATGTATCCACTGACTGATATTGATAGTCTCATTATTGAACCTTGAGTTTTGGGTTTTCCACCCGTCATTCGTTTATGCAGTGCGCAAGCTGAACATCACAAATCGCCCCGGACATCGGCAGAATAGCACTTTTGCGAAAACTGGCAATACCACAACGTGTGCATTTACACCCTTAAGAGTAGCTATTCCAGTCAATTTTAGATTGTGTTTCTGTTGAAAATTAAACATTATGTTTTAACATGTGTTAATACATTTTCCCACAAAGGGGGTGGCCGGATGCAAGATCAAACGTTGAGCCGATACTGGCAAACAGCTGTTGAAATAATTCATGACGGCGTGATGATTGTCGACGTGCGGGGTATCATTGTCTCGGCAAACCAGGCATTAACGCACATCACCGGATACAGTCAGGCTGAATTGATCGGCCAGCCATGCTCTATGCTTAAATGCAGCAGCTGCAACAAGATATTTGATCAGACCGGTCAACATTGGTGCATGCTGTTTAGCTCCGGCAGTGTAACCATGCGCAAGTGCACCCTGAGCCGCAAAGACGGCAGCGTGGTCCATGTCATGAAAAATGCTTCCGTCCTGCACGACGACAATAAGCAGATCATCGGAGCGGTGGAAACCCTTACCGATATCAGCGAGTTGCTTATGAAGGACAGCCAGATTGAGGCGTTTCGCCGCGAGCTGCAGTCCGAATACACATTCCAGGGAATGGTCGGGGTATCACCAAGCATGCGCAGCACCTTTGATCTGATTGCCAATGTTGCCGCATCAGACGCACCGGCGCTTATACTTGGCGAGAGCGGCACCGGCAAAGAGCTGGCTGCGCTGGCAATTCACCAGAATTCGGCGCGTAAAGATCGACCCTATGTACAGGTTAACTGTGCCGCCCTCAACGAATCGGTGCTGGAAAGTGAACTTTTCGGCCATGTCAAAGGGGCTTTTACCGGCGCCTACCAAAACCGCGAAGGGCGGTTCGAGGCGGCCAATGGCGGCGATATTTTTCTTGATGAAATTGGTGAGTTACCACAATCAACGCAGATCAAACTGCTTCGAGTACTGGAAGAAAAGGTCGTCGAACGGGTGGGCGACAACCGATCGATACCGGTTGATGTACGGATCATTACCGCCACCAACCGCAATCTTAGACAACTCGTGGAAGCAGGTTCCTTCCGAGGAGACTTTTATTATCGCATCAACGTGTTACCGATCGAACTCCCCCCTCTTAGAGAACGCACCCAGGACATTCCCCTGCTCGCCGAAATGTTTTTTAAACGCATTCAATTAAAAAGCAATAAAGGGATTCTCGGAATCTCCCCGGAAGCCATGCAGAGTCTCGTCCGCTATCCTTGGCCGGGAAATGTCAGGGAGCTAAAGAGCGCCTTTGAATATGCCTTTGTCACCTGTATGGACACTAAAATCGAACCGCGACATCTGCCGCCGGATATTATAACCGCGAGGGAGAATATGTCGTCATTGCCGACCACGGAAATCAGCCTGGATGAGCGGAAAAAGCAGGAACTGATACAAGCCCTGGAGCAGGCTAAAGGCAATCAGTCACTGGCCGGACGTATTTTAGGGATTTCACGGGTCACGGTCTGGAATCGTATGCACCGCTACGGCATACGCTGAGAGCGTTTTTTCGCCATATTTTCTGGCACAGAATTTGCTTAAACAATAAAAAAGATCCCTGCTGGGTCGGAATTTTTACCACGAAGGTGATATGAATGCTGTTTTTGGGAGAAAGGTTATGAGAGTTGATATCTCACGAAGGAGATTTCTGCAAGGCAGCGTCGCCTTGGTGGTGCTGGGTGGAACATCGCTCAGCGGGATAAATCTTTTTGCCGATGCCAAGAGAGCGGTCAAGGGCCCGTTCAACAAAAAGGTGCCGACTCTCTGCGAAATGTGCGTTAACAAGTGTGCGGCCATCGCCCATGTCCGTGACGGCATTGTCAGAAAACTCGAGCCGAATCCCTACTTCCCGAAATCAAGGAATATGCTGTGTGCCAGAGGAGTTGCCGGCATTCATGCGTTGTATGATCCCGATCGTCTTAAGTATCCACTTATCCGTGTCGGAGAACGGGGCGACGGCAAGTATAGAAAAGCTACGTGGGATGAGGCATATGCCTATATTAAAGAAAAGATGGTGAAGATCCTCGACGAGGAAAAAGACAACCGCTCCTGCATCGGCTACTGCGCCGGTGAAGGCCTGGGTGAACACACCTACAAAACCTTTATGGCCGACAAATTCGGCAGCTCAAACTTTCTCAATCACTCGACCATCTGCCTGCAGACCGCGGTTTCCGGGTTTGCCCTGACCATAGGCGCCTACGGCCAAGCCGATCTGGAGAATGCCAAGTATGTCATTATGGCCGGAGCCAACCGAGCGGAGGCAATCCTCACCCCCGATACCATGGACCTCTTCAAGCGCACCCGAGGTCGAGGGGTGAAACTGATTGTTGTCGACCCCCGCTATACCAATACGGCAATGCACGCCGATTCGCACATAGCCATCAAACCCGGAACCGACTTGGCCTTTGTCCTGGCCTTGACCTACGTGGTCATCAAGGGGCAACTCTACAACAAAACCTACGTGGAGAATAATTTCCACGATTTCGACAAATACAAACAGCATATCATCGACGGCAATTACACCCCGGAATGGGCCGAGAAGATCACCGGCATTCCATCGCCGACCATCTGCAAGGTTGCCCACGACTTCATGGTTGCGGCTCCCCAGGCCATCTATTATCAGGGCCGCCGCACCACTTGGGCGAAAAACGATTTTCAGCTGCGCCGTGCCATGGCCCTCTTTTCCGCCCTCGGTGGCGGCATCGATGTTAAAGGCGGCATCGTCTTCGGCAAAAAGATCGCCCTGGGAGAGCATGCGACAAACGCCCCGCTGTATGCCAACGCCCAGCAAAGAGTCGATAAAGATGCCGCCGCTGTTGTCGGCGCGACCGGCTCTTGGGTAGCCTGGCGAAATCTGGTGGCTGAAGGGAAAACCGCCTATCCGGTCAGAGGGATGTTTGTTTATAAACAAAACCCCATGCTCTCCGTCCCCGATTCCGCTAAGACCAGAAAGATGTTTGAAAAAATGGATCTGGTGGTGGTCATCGACACCATGCCGAGTGACACGGCGATGCTGGCCGACGTCATCCTGCCGGAATGCACCTATCTTGAGCGGGAAGATCCGGTGCAGTCCTTTGCCGGTGTGGAACCGGCCATAGCCCTACGGCAAAAGGTCATTGAACCGATGTATGAGACGAAACCGGTTATCGACATTATGCGCGGTCTTTCCGAAACCCTAGCCAAACCGCTCTGGGAAATTACCAAAAAATATGATGAAGACGTGCAGAGCGAAATGGAAACACGGGGGGAAGAAGAGGTTTATACCGAAGACGGCTTTGACCTGACCGAGCCCTTCAAGCATTCCCAGGAAGAGATCAACAAGGAGATGGTTGTCTCCAAACACGGCGAAGCGGCTTGGGCCCTGCTGCGGGAGAAAGGCGTCTACTACCCGGAAATGCAGGCATCTTTTAAAAAGATCAACAACAACAATTATGAATGGTATGCAAAAAACAAAAAAGCTTATACCGTTCTCGATCTCGAAGAAGAGGTGGATCGCGAGGCCTTTGCCACCGAGTTCTGCGAATCCTGCGAATCCTGTGTCGATCCCGCCGATGTTGCAGCCTGGAAGCGGACTTTCAGCACCCCGAACAAGAAAATTGAATGCTTCCTGGGCAGTATGGCGGCAAAAGGCGTAGATCCCATGCCGACCTGGAGAGATGCGGATTATGTCAGGGTACCCGCCGGCAAGTTCAAGTTTATCACCGGTCGTCATGCCCAGTTTACCCAGACGGCGACGGTCAACAACGTCATGCTGCTCGAACTGATGCGCGAGAATTACGCCTGGATCAACGATCAGGAGGCGCAGAAGCTGGAGATCAAGTTCGGCGATCTGGTGGAAATCACCAGCAGCGTCGGCACAATACGCATCAAGGCCTTCCCGACACCAAAGATCATTGCTGAAACCATCTTCTACATCCATGGTTTTGGTTCCACCTCGGAAGGAATGACCTTTGCACACAGAAACGGGGCCAGCGACAACGAGATTATCGAAGGAAATATTGAACCGGTGTTCGGCAGTGCGATCATGCACGACACCCTGGTCACTGTGAAGAAGGTGTGATTATGAATTATGCCATGGCGCTTGATTATCAGAACTGTATCAACTGCAAGGCCTGCGAAGTCGCCTGCAAAGAAGAGAATGGCGTACAGCTAGGCGCGGAAAAACAGCGCATCTGGGTGGGCATGGTCGAAGGGACCATCTTCGGCAAGCCCTTCGCCAATATCTACCCGTCGCAATGCAACCACTGCCTCGATGCCCCCTGCGTCAGCGTCTGCCCGACTAAGGCCAGCCACTACGTCCTGGGCGGCATCGTTAAAGTCAATGCCAAACAATGCATACTCTGCAAGGGGTGTCTTGAGGCCTGTCCCTACGATGCCCGCTTTATCGACGACACCAAAGTGGCGGTCGACAAATGCACCTTCTGCGATCACCGTTTCGCCGAAACGGGAACCACCGCCTGTCAGGCAACCTGCCCCACCAAGGTGCGCACCTTCGGCGATCTCGACGAGGAAAACAGCGATCTCGTTGTCCTCCTCAAGACCCGCCGTTTCTTTTTCCAGAAAGAATCCATCGGCACCCTGCCGAAACTCTTTTATCTCCTGCCGGAAGATGAGGCTTATGCCAAGCAGAGCGTCGCCCATAGCACCAACATTTACACCTGGAAAGATATCAAACCTCTTTATGACCAAGCCAGAAACAAAAGGAGCAAAGAATGGAGAAGATAACTTTTGCAGGTGTCGAGATCAACCGGATCTCTTTCAGTCGTTTGTTCTTTCGCAAAACAATGCTGCTCGCCTATGCCCTCTTGGCCATTGCCGTTTTCGGCATATACGAAATCTTTGACTTGCGCTACTTCAGCCTGGTCACCAACGCCCATGATGCCGGACTGAACCCCACCGATCCGGCCATGAAGGCGGCGATGAAACAGGCTATCTTCGGCACGGTCGGCGAAATCGACAAAACCCAGCCATGGACGATTCTCATCGCCAACTATATGTATATGATCTACACCGGCAGCGGCGTTATCTTCCTCGTCGCCCTGGCGGAAATGATGAAATTCAATCTGGTGGCCAAGGCTGCTGCCGGCTTCATGGTGGCGGGCATTGCCATGATCTTTGCCGGACTTTTCACCATTGCCACCGATCTGAACATGCTCAACATGCACTGGATGCTCCTTACCCCCAATTTCAACTCGGCTATGTGGTTGATGCTGCCCCTGTACTGCATTTACATCCCCTTTGTTCTTTTTGAGATCTATTTGATACTCACCAATAACCGCGCCTGGGCAAAGCGGCTGGCAATGCCAATTCTTATCCTCAGCCTCGGCGTCGACCTGGTGGAGTATTATATCCAGGCAAAACTCTTTTCGATGAATACCGCCCGCCATCTGTGGACCGAATTTCCGGCGCTGACCTTTTATTTCATCATCTCGGCTTTCGTCTCCTCGCTGGGGGTCATGGGGATCAACAGTTTTCTCGTGCATAGAGAGAAGCCGGAATATGAAAGCCTGATGGATCTTATCCGCAGATCCATGCTGTTTTTCGTCTTTATTCTCGGACTCTATGAAATCATCGGCTATATGACCGTTGACAAAGACTGGGCCTTCCTCATTCTTTTTGGACCTTTCAGTTATCTCTATTTCGTCGGCTATATTTTCCTGACCCTCGCCCTGCCGTTCCTTTTTATCGTTAAACCGGGCAAACCGATTTTCACAGTTCTTGCCTCGATATGCGTGCTCATCGGCGGCTTTGTCGGCAGATATCTCTTTGTTTACGGTGGTAATGCCAACCCGATGTCAAACAGATTCGGCACCGGCTATGAACGTTACGATTATTATTCCATTACCAAGGCCTTTAACTATATGACGCCGCACCTCGGAGAGATTCTGGTGGTGATCGGGTCCATCGGTGTGGCCATCATGATTTACAAATTATTCGACAGCCTTTTTTCTGTTGGCGACTTACGGGAACATCATTAAATAATTTTAAAAACTTAAACGGAGGAAAAACTATGCGATTACGACTTTTAGGCATCAGCCTTTTGGCGGCCGGACTTTTTATCAGCGGCTGCGCCAAAAACAGCGAACCCGTAGCTACGACCGCTCCGGCGGCAGTGGTACTCACCGCCCCAAACCCGCATGTCAAAGGGTTGATGGATAAATTCCAGCTGCAAAATGTCGATTACGCCTATACAAAACAAGCAATCGGCAACGGCACCAGAGGAGGTGCCAAGGCTCTGTTGATCGACGCCAGACCCAACCCGAAATACCTGAGCGGCACCATCCCTTCGAGTATCAGCATCCCCGACACCCAGATCGATAAATTTATCGGCCAGCTGGACAAGGTTGCCAAAGACAAGGAGATAATCGTGTTTTGCGGCGGCTGGGATTGTGAAAAAAGCCCGATCGTCGCCGGTCACCTGAAAGGATTAGGCTTTACCAATGTTAAACTGTATCAGGCCGGAGAGCCGGAATGGGCTGTTAAGAGCTATCTCGAGGTAGCAACCCCGGTGGTGCAGGCTGCCTTTAAGAACAACACCGCCCTGCTGATGGACGCCAGACCAATGGGCAAATTTCTCGCTGAGAGCATCCCCGGCGCTCTCTATATGAACGATGAGGAACTGGACAAACTGGCAGGACGGTTCCCGGCGGACAAAAGCGCCTCGATCATTACCTTCTGTGCCGGATACGAATGCCATAAATCGCACGCCGTCGCCAACAGACTCCTGGAACTTGGCTACAAGAAGGTAAGCGTCTATGCCGGCGGCCTCCCGGCTTGGAAAGAAGCGCAAATGCAAACCACCGCTGGAGCTAAAAAAACTGAGCCGGCCGCTGCTGCCGCACCCCCAAAAGATGTTTTTGTCGACGGGGTGAAAGTCGGCGTCGATGAAGGAACCGTCGATGGTGAATGGCTTAAGAGACTGGTAACCAGTGACAAAGTTCCTGCTAATGTGGTGTTCGTCGATATTCGCAATGCCCCTGAGTTTGCCAATGGTCATATGAAGGGTGCACTGAATGTGGAAGCAGGAAAACTCAGCGCCGCCGATCTCGCCGCAAAACTTCCGAAAGGCAAGGTGGCTATCTTCAACTGCGGTACCGGCGCCCGAGCCATGGAAGCCTATATCAAGCTGAAAGATGCCAAGGTGGATGTCTCGAAGGTCATGTACTTCGACGCCAACGTCAAATGTGATGCAAAGAATTCCTGTGAAATTAAAGTCAACGAGCCGTTGAATTGATGTTGAGCGCAAAGCTTTTCCAATAAATAACTATCCGAGTTCATCGTAAAAAGGAGAACACCATGAAAAAAATATTCATCCTTGTACTTGTGGCCATTTTCAGTATCGGAATTTTCAGCTTCTCTGCCTTTGCCGATGCCGGCAAAGGACAAAAGATCTTTATCAAAGAAATGAAACCTCCCTGCGGTTTTGACGGTGGGACCATGGCCAAGAAGCATACCCAGGCGGAATGGAAGGCCATTCAAGACGCAGGGAAACTCAACGAGGAAATGCTCAAACAATGTCCGCAGGCAAAGCCTCTCAAGGACAATTATATTGAGCATGTGTATGATTTCTTACACTTCTATGCCAGCGACAGCGGAAATGTTCCTGCCTGTTAAGTGCATGCTTAATGCCGAGAAAAATGCCGGATAATTCGTGTTGGCTCCCCGACACACAGCGAATCAAAAAGGGGGTATTAGCGTTCCGTCGGCTGCAGGCCTTCTACCGGTGGAGCGCCTGCCAATCTCCGGTATACCGGCAGGAATAACTGGGTCGGGGTACCGGAGGACATTGCCGGCCTTGCGGCAAGTCCCTGGAATGCGCAAATGCTCTCGTCGCCTCATGACGGCAAACAGGGGTAAGCCGAACCGCGAGGTAAGTTACAAGAGAAATTTTCTTGTACGATGTCGGGAAAAAGTTTAGGCTAGGGGCCGTTTGCCGCCTGTTGTTATAGACCTGTTCTTTTAACCCGGATCACTGTTTTTAATGGTTTTTTCCTCCCATATCTTTCTCTTCTATTTCCTGCCGCTCAGCTTGTTCGGCTATTATTGCCTGCCGAGACGGGCGAAAAATGTCTTTATGACGGTGGTCAGCTATATCTTCTATGGCTGGTCCAACCCGCTCTTTACCCTCCTGATGTTTATCTCTACCCTGGTCGATTATTGCTGCGGCCTAATCATCGGGCTCGCTCCGGCAGATAGTCACCGGCAGAGAAAGCTCGGGTTGACGACAGCAATTGTCAGCAACCTTTCTTTGCTCGGTTTCTTTAAATATAGCGGCTTTGCCATGGAGAGTTACAATCAACTTTTTACTCTTCTTGGCATGGATGGTTTCGACCCGGTGCCGGTACTTCGTTTTCTCCTGCCGCTCGGCATCAGCTTTTACACCTTTCAGTCGATGAGCTACTCCATTGACGTGTATCGCAGAGACGCTGTCTGCATCCGCAATTTTATCGACTTCGCCTGTTTTGTTTCAATGTTTCCACAGCTTGTTGCCGGGCCGATCATCCGCTTTCAGGAAGTCGCCGACCAATTGGCGAACCGGGTGCATTCCTTTGAAAAATTTGCCCGAGGGGTGGCCTTTTTCAGCCTCGGCATGGCCAAAAAGGTGCTGCTTGCCAATGCCTGCGGCAAGGTTGCCGATACCGCCTTTGCCGCCGGTGCTCTGCACTGGCTTGACAGCTGGTTCGGCATTGTCGCCTACAGCTTTCAGATTTATTTTGATTTCAGCGGCTATTCGGATATGGCCATCGGTCTTGGCTTGATGTTCGGCTTTGTCTTTGCTAAAAACTTCGATTCACCGTATCGCTCAGCCTCGATAACCGAATTCTGGCAGCGCTGGCATATCTCCCTTTCCACCTGGTTGCGGGAGTATCTGTATATTCCCCTCGGGGGCAACCGCAAAGGCCCGATCCGTACGGCGGTGAACCTGGCTGTCGTCATGCTGCTCGGCGGCTTGTGGCACGGCGCGTCGTGGAATTTCGTCGTATGGGGAGCGATGCATGGCATCCTCCTGGGAAGTGAGCGAATGTTCGGAAAGAAGCCGTTTTATGCCATGTTGCCGCGGAGTTTACGTATCGCCGTTACCTTCATCCTGGTCCTTATCGCCTGGGTGTTTTTCCGGGCCACGACCTTTGCCGGAGCGCTTGACTATCTTGGCTCGATGTTTGGTTTAGTGGCGGTTCCCGACACCGCGCTGCTCCTCGACGGCCTTCTGTACACCCCCTATTCCCTTTTATCCATGGCTCTTGCTGCGGTAATCGTCTGGCGGGCGCCGCAGACCTGGGACTGGACGCGGCAGATGGGACCGGCCAAGGTAGTGGTGGTCATCGGGGTGTTTGTGTCAACTGTTGCGGTCCTCAGCATGCAGTCCTATAACCCATTTATTTATTTTAATTTTTAAGCCATGACCGGGAAGAAACCAAGCAGAGAGGCCATAGCCTGGAGGGAAATCGGCACCACGGCCATCAGTCGGTCGATGGCTGTAGGGTTGACCGTTTTTTTCCTGATTGCCGTTTTTCTCGTGCCGCTTGGCCAGAATATTTACGACCGACAACATGGTACAAGGTTATCCTTTTCCTTTAAAAGCGTGGGAATGAGCGGTCTGGAGCAATCCCTTTTTGCCCGGATCGACAGGCGGAATAATGGTATTTTGGAGAGCATCCACCAACTGGAAAACACCCTCGAAGAGGGGAGTCTGCTGCGCAAGGTTTTTCTGCCGCCAATGCAGTATGTTCTCCTGCATTTTTTCGGCAAGGGTAATGAAAAGGCGATTCCCGGCCGTGCCGGCTGGCTGCACTTTGCTCCAGCCCTTGACTATCTCGTCGGCCCACCGTTTTTTCATCCCGAACAGTTGCGGGAAAGAGCGGAAGCCCATAATCTCTGGGAAAAGCCCATTCAGTCTGATCCACTGGTGGCGATAATTGAATTTAAGAAACAGCTGGCGGCCTGGGGGATAGCCCTTATAGTCTTGCCGGTGCCGGGCAAGGCGGCCATCCAGCCGGATACAATCTCCGCGCGCAAGGTCTCCCGGCCCCTCGCCAACCCGTCGTGGCAACCTTTTGTCCGCGCCCTGCAGGACAACGGCGTACAGCTTTTTGATGCCCGGCCGGTGCTTACCCGCTACGCTCTACAACATGGCGATGCCTATCTGCCCACCGATACCCATTGGCTGCCCGGCGCAATGCAGGCAGTCGCTGAAGAGCTTGCCGGCGTAATTTCCAGGGAATTCCCACAAATGTCGGGGGTTGCGGGCTGGCGGGCGCAGCCGCAAAAGGTTTTTGGCTTCGGCGACATCGCGCGGATGTTGACCTTACCTGAAAAGGCGCAGCTGCCAGGACAGGAGGTGCTGGTTCGCCAGATACTGACCGGCCAGCACGAGTTCTGGCAGCCCGACAAAAATGCCGAGGTACTGCTGCTCGGCGACTCCTTTACCAATATCTACTCGAGCGAAGGCCTTGGTTGGGGAGTGGGAGCCGGTTTTGCCGAGCAGCTCAGCTATTTTCTAGAGAGTCCTCTTGACCTTCTTGCCAGAAACGACAGCGGTGCCTATGTTACACGGGAAATGCTTGCTGGGGAGTTGGCCCGCGGTCGTGACCGGCTGGCCGGTAAAAAGCTGGTGATCTGGCAATTTGCCGAACGAGAACTGGCCTTTGGTGACTGGCGTAACATTGCCATGCAACAGGGAAAAGCAAAAGATGTCGGTTTTTTTGTCGCACCTTCCGGGCCTATCACCCGGGTTACCGGCGTGGTTGAAGCGATTTCGAGATCGGCAAGGCCTGGCTCCGTGCCTTATCGGGACAATATTCTTACCCTGCATCTGGGTGACCTGCAAGGTCTTGACAGGCAACTTCCCGCCGATCAGGCCCTGGTTTACGGTTGGGGGATGCGCGATAACCAGCTCACCAAACTTGCGGCTCTTCGGCCGGGCGACAACGTTTCCCTGAGTCTTACTCCCTGGGAATCGGTTGAGGGGGAATTCGGCAGCTATCGCCGGACGCCCCTTGATGATCAAATGCTGGAATTGGAATTACCAAATTGGGGACTACTCCTAGATGAAAAAACGCGTTAGTTTTTTACTATTACTGGCAGTGACTTTGGCCACCTTCTCGTATGCGGCAAAGCCGGGTTTCCGGGAGATCTGCCGGGAATATGTCGAGAAAATCGGCGCTGGCAGCGTCATCAGCGGGGTAGACGGCTGGCTGTTTTTTAAGGACGATCTGCAGCATTTAGGAGCTGGCCGTTTTTGGGGTGATGCCGCTGCTACTGCATCTACCGCCAATGACAAAAGCACTGCCGATCCCTTGCCGGCAATCGAGGAATACAGCAAGCTGCTCGCCGAGCGGGGGATAACCCTGTATCTCATGCCGGTACCGCCCAAGGCTCTGATTTATCCAGACAAGCTGGCGGTGACCATTGACAGCAAGGCCGCTACCGAGGAACTAGCGCTGTACCGGGAGTTTTACAGCCAGTTGGCGGCCCGCCGGGTGAAGACCATCGACCTGTTGCCGAAACTTCTTGAACACCGCGATAAGGCTGCATTGTATTGTCGCACCGACACCCATTACTCTGGTGCCGGCCTGGCTCTTTTTGCAGGAGCCGCGGCGGAGGTGTTGAAAAAGGAAGCCTGGTATGCGGCGCTTACGAAAAAAACCTACAACAAATCGAAGCTCATGGTGACAATCCACGGCGATCTCAGCCAGATGGCCGGCGGAACAGGGCCTGAAGAGGAGCTGGAACTGGCGGTGGTGACCGGCAAGGATGACGGCAAGCAGGTTGAGAGCGATGTGAAAAGTCCGGTCATACTCCTCGGTGACAGCCATGTCCTGGTCTTTCAGGCCGGTGGTGACCTGTACGCCAAGGGTGCCGGAATTTTTGATCACCTTTCGGCCGAGCTTGGTTTTGCCGTCGACCTTCTCGGGGTTCGTGGTTCCGGGGTGACGCCAGCGCGGATCAAACTCTTTCAGCGGGCGAAACAGGATGCCGGGTATCTGGAAGGGAAAAAGGCCCTCATCTGGTGTTTTGCGGCGCGAGAATTCACCGGTAGTGGTGGTTGGAAGAAAATCCCTGTCGCGCCTTAAACCCTAAGCCTTAACCCCTAAGTATCCGACGCTCCAGATCAAGAAGCTGTTTCTTCACCACCAGACCACCGCCGAAGCCGGTAAGAGAGCCGTCCTTGCCGATGATGCGGTGGCAGGGGATGATGATCGGGATAGGATTTTTGCTGTTGGCCATGCCGACTGCTCGACAGGCCTTTGGGTTGCCGATCTTCTCGGCGATCGCCCCATAGCTGGCGGTTGCGCCGTAGGGAATTTGACAAAGCTCCTGCCAGACCCGTTCCTGGAAAGGGCTGCCTTTCGGGGAGATGCGCAGATCAAACTCTTGCCGATCGCCAGCAAAATATTGCTGGAGCTGGCGGAGAGTCTCCCCGAAACAGGCTTCGTCCTTTTGCCATTCAGCCGGTATCGCTATGTGTTCCGTGGCTTTGGGAAAATGCAATTCTTCCAGCACCCCATTCGTACCAACCAGCAACATCTTGCCGATGGGGCTCTCGCAATAACAATAGTGTTTCATGTCATCCCCGATTTTTCTGCTGGGTTTTTCCATTTTCTTTCTTCACCGCTATAACCTGCGCCACCTCACCCAGCCCGGTATGCAGGCGCCCCTCAAAAATCTCCCGCCGCACCTCAATGGCGGAAACAATGTGCAGCGACTGCAGATCCTCGCGCAGATCGTCCAGTTCTACCAGTAATTCCCTTATTGGCGGACCACCCGTTCCATATTGCAGCTGACGGGGTGTGTAACCTTCAAGGAGAAAGACCCCTCCCGGTTTGAGGCTGCTTGGAATCTGCCGGTACAGCTTTTGTCGGACAAGGGGTGGGAGGTGACAAAAGATCGATACTATTGCGTCGTAGCTATTTGCCGGTAAAAGAAAATCGGCGAGGTCGGCAACACAGGTGCTGATAGCCACTCCCCGCTTGGCGGCCAGGGATTGTGCTTTTTTCAGGCCAACTGCCGAGGAATCGACCGCCGTCACCGTATAGCCCTGTTCAGCCAGAAACACGGCGTTTCTGCCTTCCCCTTCGGCAAGACAGAGAATATGGCCGGCTGGCAGCGGCAGATGTATCAGAGATGCGGCGAGAAAATCATTTGGGCTGGTGCCGTAGGCAAACCCAGGCTCGCTGTAACGTTCGTCCCACTTGCTGAGCACGGGCACTCCTTATTTCATTTCTAAATCAAGCGTTAACTTCGTCGGCAGCGCTGTGCTGCTCCTCGCCGTACTTTTTTGTACTGTCTCGTCGCTGCTCGCTTGCCTTCTTGTTTCCATCTTGATTTAGAAATGGAATTACATACTGTCGAGGGCAGCCTGATAATTCGGCTCCTGGCCGATTTCCGGAACCTGTTCAGTATATTTCACCTTGCCATCAGGAGCGATAACGACAACAGCCCTGGCGAGGAGACCGGCAAGTACCCCTGTGGTGATGGTCTGACCGTAATTCTTGCCGAAATCGGCAGAGCGGAACACCGATGTGGGAACGACATTTTTCAATCCTTCGGCTTCGCAGAAGCGTTTGTGGGCAAAGGGCAGGTCGGCGGAAACGCACAGCACTACGGCTTCGCTTCGGCTGCCAGCTTCGCTGTTGAAGCGGCGGGTTGAGGCGGCACAGACCCCGGTGTCGATGGAGGGGAAGATATTCAAAACCACAGTCTTGCCTTGGTAATCCTTGAGTGTGGCAGTGCCAAGATCGGTTCTTACTAAACTAAAGTCGGGGGCAAGGGAACCGACCGCAGGAAGGTTGCCGACGGTTGCTATTTCATTGCCTTTGAGGGTGATTTTTGCCATAGAGGTTCTCCTAGCTGATTGAAAAGTAAAGTACATCGACTGTAGCCGGTATCTGGTCATTCCCGATACCTCGGGGTATACCTGTTAATTTCATGATAGTAGTTCTTACTTTTACCCCAATTGTCAAGTTTGTTGCTATGATTTTGTGGTAAAATCCCTTTAGGCAAAGGGGAAAGATTGGGGGATTGTGGGACGTCGGGCAGGTATTATGACAGTAATAACGCGAGCCTTTGTAAAATATTGGGTAAACTATTGAAATCAGGAGTTGGGCATGGTTAAAAGGGGAGTGGGTTATTCTGGTCAAGGAATGGGGCATGGACCACCTGCTTCTCGGTGAGGCCGTTTTGTGTTTTCTGAAAAGTTTTCTGTATGTTTTCGCCCCGTTGGGGTATTGAAATAAGTCTCGAGTATTGGGGTGAGGCAAGAGATCTACTATGTCTTTCATACCGGTTGTCGGCAAATCGATTAAGAAGCAACTTGAAGAACGGGAAGAGAAAATTCTCTCACCCTTTGCAGCACTCAACAAAAACTCCTCCGGCCGCCATGTCGAAGAAGAGGAGGATCTTTCTGATATCCGTCTGCCTTTTCAGCGGGATCGCGATCGGATAACCCACTCAAAAACCTTCCGTAGACTCAAGCACAAAACCCAGGTCTTTCTTTCTCCGGCTGGCGATCATTACCGCACCCGCTTGACCCATGTCCTGGAGGTTTCGCAAATTGCCCGAACCATCGCCTCGGCGTTGTGTCTGAATGAACCGCTGACTGAGGCTATCGCCCTCGGTCATGATCTTGGCCATACCCCGTTCGGCCATGCCGGTGAAGCCACCCTGAATGAGCTGCACCCGAGCGGTTTCAGGCATTATGTGCACAGTCTGCGGGTGGTCGATTTTCTAGAAAACGACGGCAAGGGGCTCAACCTGACCTTTGAGGTGCGTAACGGTATCGTTCGCCATTCCAAGGGCCGGGCCGACATCCTGCCGAAGGATAAGTCGGAAATTGCCGTAACCCTGGAGGGGCAGGTGGTACGGCTCGCCGACATCATCGCCTACGTTAACCATGACCTTGATGATGCGCTGCGTGCCGGCATTTTGAAGGAGACGGATCTTCCAGCAAGAATCAAAAGCGCTGTGGGCGAGCGCCATTCCAAAAGAATCGGTGCCATGGTTCGGGATCTGATTGTCGAAACACTCACCGCATGCGACGGCAATCTTCACATCAGCACGCGGATGCTTGAGGCGATAACTGAGCTGCGCGGATTTCTCTACGACAATGTCTACACCTATTACAAGGTACACAACGAGTTCGTCAAAGCCCAGAGGATAATCTCGGACCTCTATAACCATTTTCTTGAAAACGGCATAGTTCGACTGCGAGGCGATCAGTGGGAGTACGGAGTCGAGAAGGAAAGTTGGGGCGATGAAAAAGAGGCCCATCGTAAGGTCTGCGACTACATCGCCGGAATGACGGACCGCTACGCCCTGTCCATTTACAAGCACATCTTTTTACCGGAACCATGGAGTGTCAAGTAACCTGCTTTGCCACTCCAGCGATTATCTGTTGCCGATCTCCCTATACGGTGCGGCGGCATCGGACGACGAGTGCCGAGAGCGAAAGGCATGAGGCGGCAGTAATCAGGGCGGCCAGGGCTAACTGTATTGGTAACGACAGCTTGAGCAGTACATAGCAAAGGGTGATCAGTGGATAGAGCAACACCCTTACCGCAAGCTTGACGTTGTCATGGCGACTGATGAAATCCGCCGCAGGCGGGGAATAGTGGTAATATGCTTTAACAAACTGCCGACCAAAGGAATTGCTGAGAAGGCAGGTGTCGCGGAACTGCTTGAGGAGTATGACGTGCTTTTCCGCCGGGGAACCGAAAGCGGCGGTAGCGATAAAACATCCGCCACCACCGCCTTCACTGGCTTCACTGGCTTCACTGGCTTCACTCAGTTGTTCACCTGTCGAGGAAATCATCGGGTTAAGGGCGGCAAACCAGGTGTCGGCGATGATTTGGTAACCGTTGTCGTTTGGGTGGATTCCGTCGCCTGATATCTCATTCCAGGTGGGCAAAGTAGCAGCATAGTTGTCTACCAGTTTAATGCTGTTGCTGCTGGCTATTTCCTTGATCATTGGGTTGATTACTTCGGTCAGTGACCCTGCTTTGGTACTGGGTGTCAATGTGGAAATCAAAGGCGTCACGTTGGCGGCTTTGGCTTTGTTGACCATTGCCGTTAGATTGTATTTTGTTGCCTCCGCTGAAAGACCGACGGATATATCATTGGTGCCTTCCAAGATAAGGATAAAGTTGGCTGGAAAGGCTGCAAGGACCTCATCAAATCGTCCGAGTCCGGAATAGGTGTTTTCGCCGTCTCTGCCAAAGTTGGAGATTGTCGAAGTTTTACCGACATTATTCAACTGATAGGAAAGCTTGGCTGGGTAGCCACCGGTATCGCTTCCATAACCTCTGGTGATGCTGTCTCCGAATGCAGAGATATTGGCTGCGTCGGCTGTGGTAATGACACACAACAGCAGAGTGCAGGCTGTGGAAATGAGTGTGCTTAATAGTGGTCTCTTAATGGGAGTTCTTTTGGCCATTGGTGTGCTCATCTTTTGAAGGGATATACGCTATTTAATGGGAAACATGCTGCGAACCGGTAAAGACCTGACGGTGTATCCGGGTATGTGAACCGAAGCAGATTCTGGTCTGGTGACAAAAGATGGAATCTCAATCTCGAATTCTTTAGTCTGGCTGGTATCCGGTGCAGCGGTTTTTGTCATCATAAGGGTGGTGCTTCCCGGCACACCCTGGGTTATACTGGTTTTGGAGTTTGTCTCGACCTTGATCGGTTTGGTCCATTCCGACCCATTCCAGGTTGATTCATATTTTTGATAGCCTGTGGTGGCAAATTGCAGCCACTGCACCCAAGGCTTTCCGGTATCTTTATCAATGCCGAGGATCGGCAGGATGTCGGGGACATCGTTTGCGGTGATGGCTTTGGCGGAGGCAAAGGAAGAGCCGTTCCAGGTAGTATAATAAATTTCATCGCTGACACCGTTAAATCCTGCCCAAACCATCCACACTTTATTGGAGTTGTCGTTGGCAACCGAGGCCGCGGTGTTGGAAGAGAGGCCGGTATAATATTCTTTTTCTTCCGACCAAGAGCCGCTTTTCAATTGACGGTAGCGCAGTTGGGCCTGTGAACCGGTGTAATTTGTCCACACGGCGAAAAGGTCAGTACCGTCGGTCGAGGTAACTGCCGGTACGACATTGACGCCCCCTTCAGTCGAAATCGTTTCGGGTTTTGTCCACGTTCCACCCACATTGCGGCTGATAAACACAGCATTGTTGCTTCCAGCCTGATCGGCCCAGGTCCAAACTGTTTTGTCGAGTTCAAGGGCGGATCCGGTATTGGCGGCCGTTTCAGTAGCGTTAGCGGCCAAGGAGGAAGAAAGACAAAGGAGGACGATAGGAAGAAAGAAGCTCCTGCCGAGATATTTGTGCATATTACACCTCAAAAATAAGGAGTTGTTTGTTGTCAAGAGTAGGTGAAAACAGCCATTGATTCAAGCGTGCCCAATATAGCTCAAGTAGCTCCAGGATGCAAAGAAAGAAAATTTTTGTCACTGCAGTTTTTCACCACAGTAGTGCTTTTGGTTGATAATGCGGTAAGGCCAAGGCAGACAAGGGAGAAATGGCAAAACGCCTTTTTTTGTCCTTTCTGTTGAAAACGATTGAATTCTTGGGATTGCACAGTTACTTTCGCATGGAGTACGCCCACGCGACGAGAACCATAACGATTTATATTAATTATTTACACGCAATGAGTATGAAAGAAGAAAAACTGTTGAGTAAGGGCTACGAATTTGCCGAGGTGGAAGAAAAGTGGCTTGATCGCTGGCGGAACACAGGATGCTTTTCAGCCAGCATGGAATCCGGTAAACCTTCTTTTTCGATTGTCATTCCCCCGCCTAACGTCACCGGCGTCCTGCATGTCGGCCACGCTCTGAACAACACGCTGCAGGATATTCTCACCCGTTATCACCGCATGTGTGGACATAACACCCTCTGGGTTCCAGGGACTGACCATGCCGGCATCGCCACGCAAAACGTCGTTGAGCGACAGCTTGCCAGCGAAGGCAAGACCCGCGATGATTTGGGCCGCGATGCCTTTATTGAGAGGGTATGGGCCTGGCGCGAGGAAAAGGGCGGGACGATCATCAACCAGCTGAAGAAACTGGGCGCCTCCTGCGATTGGCAGCGGGAACGTTTCACCATGGACGAGGGTTTGTCGAAAGCCGTCCGCGAGGTATTTGTCCGATTGTACCAGGAAGGGCTTATATATAAAGGAAACTATATCGTTAACTGGTGTCCGCGTTGTCACACCGCACTGGCAGACGACGAGGTGGAGCATGAAGACACCAACGGCAAGCTCTATCATATACGATATCCCTATGCCGATGGCTCCGGCCATGTCGTCGTCGCCACCACCAGGCCGGAAACCATGCTCGGCGACACCGGTGTTGCCGTTCATCCCGAAGACATGCGCTATGCGCACCTGGCTAATGTCGGCATCAGGTTGCCGCTTACCGATCGGGTCATACCGGTGGTGCTCGACGACCATGTCGACCGGGAATTCGGCACCGGGGCCTTGAAGGTAACGCCGTCCCATGATCGCAACGACTACGAAATTGCTCAGCGTCATTCCCTGCCGCATTTAAAAGTCATCGACGACAAGGGCTTCATGAATACTGCTGCCGGCGAGTATTGCGGACTCGACCGTTTCGTCTGTCGGAAAAAGGTTGTCGAGGATTTAGAACACCTTGGTTTTCTTGAAAAAGTCGATGATTATGAGCATGCAGTCGGCCACTGCTATCGCTGCAAGACGGTCAGTGAACCGACAACTTCCGTGCAGTGGTTCGTGTCGGTCAGGCCTCTCGCCGACAAGGCGGTGGCAGCGGTCCGCGACGGGCGTATCAATATTTATCCGAAATCCTGGTATAACACCTTCTACAGCTGGATGGATAACATCCGCGACTGGTGTATCTCCCGGCAGATCTGGTGGGGGCATCGTATCCCCGTTTGGGACTGCAATGATTGCGGTGAACTGATTGTCGCAAGGGAAGATCCGACCTCTTGCCCGAAATGCGGTTCTCTTGCCATCACACAGGAAACCGATGTCCTTGACACCTGGTTTTCCTCGGCGCTATGGCCTTTCTCGACCATGGGTTGGCCGGACAGGACCAAAGAGCTGGCAACTTTTTATCCGACCTCAGTGTTGATCACGAGTTTTGACATTCTCTTCTTCTGGGTAGCCAGGATGATGATGATGGGGCTGCATTTTATGGACGAAGTACCGTTTAATGACGTTTATCTGCACGCTTTGGTGCGGGATAAATACGGCAAAAAGATGTCTAAATCGACTGGGAATGTCATCGACCCGCTGGTGGTCATGAAGGAGTACGGCACCGACGCCATGCGTTTTACCCTCACCGCCTTTGCCGCCCAGGGCCGGGAAATCAGGCTTGACGAGGAGCGTATAGAAGGGTATCGCCATTTCATAAATAAGATCTGGAATGCCGCTCGTTTTGCCTTGATGCATGTGGCCGATTGCTCGGAATCGATAAAAGAAGAGGTTGCTGCGCCGAGCGAGTTGCCCTTGGTACATCAATGGATTCTCAGCCGTACTGCGGTGGTCATAGACGAGGTCAGGCTGGGTCTTGATGAGTACCGTTTTAACGATGTTGCCTCGACGATATACCAGTTTATCTGGCGCGAATTCTGTGACTGGTACCTGGAATGGATCAAGGCCGATCTGTTTTCCAGCGACCGAAAGGCCCAGGGGCAGGCGAGAGGCACCTTGCTCGTTGTCCTTGAAACGATCTTGAAACTGATTCATCCCATCACGCCTTTTGTCTCCGAGGAAATTTGGTCGGTTCTGCCCGGTGAGCGATCCTTGCTGACGACAACACCTTTCCCGGAAAAGCAGGACGGCTGGTTGAATAGAGCGGCGGTCGAGAGCATGGAACTGCTGATGGGGATCATTACCGGCATTCGCAATATTCGCTCCGAGGCCGAGGTCCATCCGTCGACAAAGATCGATGCCTTTGTCATTTGTGGCGATGAAGAGAAAGCGGCATTTATATTTTCTTTTAACGACGCTATCTGCGATATGACAAGGTTGAGCACCTTCACCGTCGGGCAGCAGATAGAAAAACCTGCCGATGCTGCCACCTATATCTGTAATGATTTGGAGATATTTGTGCCGCTCAAAGGTTTGGTTGATGTCGAGGGTGAACTTGCCAAACTGAAGCGGGAAAGGGAGAAGATTGACGCAAAACTCGCCCAGGTCAACGGTAAACTGGGCAACGAAAAATTCCTGGCCAATGCTAAGGCCGACGTTGTTGTAAAGGAACAGGAAAAGAAGGTTCTTCTTGATGCGACGATTGCCAAAATAGTCGAGGCCGAAGAGCGGCTCAAACGTTCATTATAAGGCGTGGCCATGGATAAAAACATGCTGCATACGATGATCCGCGAATTCCTCCGCGAGGACATCGGGCGTGGCGACCTCACCAGCGAATCGATTTTTCCCGGCAAGCAAATAGGCAGTGCCCGGTTGGTTGCCCGCGAATCGTTTGTTGTTGCCGGGGCCGAGAAGGTCGCGGCGGAGGTGTTTAAGGTTCAGAATGCCGAGATCACTACCATTGATCCGCTGGCTGACGGCACGCGAACCAGTCCTGATATGGTGCTCTTAAGGGTCAAAGGCCCGGTTGTTGATCTTCTCAAGGCTGAACGGGTAGCACTCAACCTGTTGCAGCGGCTGTCCGGCATTGCCACCTTGACGGCTTCTTTTGTCGCCAAGGTGGCGGGCTATCCGGTGCGCATCACCGACACCCGAAAAACTACGCCCGGCCTTAGGGTTTTAGAAAAATATGCGGTGCGGGTCGGCGGCGGCACCAACCACCGCTTTAATTTAGCGGATGGCGTGCTCATCAAAGACAACCACATCGCCGCCTGTGGTACGATCAAAGAAGCGGTGGCCAGGGTGCGGGAACAGATCCCGCACACAATTCGTATTGAGGTGGAGGCTGATACCCTGCAGCAGGTGCAGGAGTGTCTGGAATGCCATGTGGATATCATCATGCTAGACAATATGAATCCAGAAATGATGGCCAAGGCAGTAGAAAATATCAACGGTTGCGCCATGATAGAGGCATCGGGTGGGGTGAGCCTGGCGACGGTTGAGGCCATTGCCGGAAGCGGGGTGGATATCATTTCAATTGGAGCGCTTACCCATTCGGCTCCCTCCTGTGACATTGGGATGGACTGGTCCTTCCAGAAACTTGATGTTGATACACGGAGTTAAGTCTAACATTTAGAGAATAATCCTTGATTTATTGGATGGAAGTATGAGATACTTGCGAATATGTTAGAAAACTCAGCTCAGTTTTGGCAAAAACCTAACGCGCAGTTAACTTAAAGAGGTACTAGCTCATGCGTTGCCCAAAATGCGGATTCATCTCCTTTGATCATCTGGAACAATGTATAAAATGTAAGAAGAATATCAAGGCGGTATCGGACACTCTGCATGGTACTGTCTTTCATGTCGCAGCCCCGGTTTTTCTGCAACTGAGCAGGAAGAGGGATGAGGAAGCGGAAGACGATCGAGAGTTTGCTGATACTCTCGAAGCGGACGAGGAATTTGTTGATGATGACCTTGAGGTTCTGGTTGACGAAGGAGCTTCAACAGTGGTTGATGACGGGAGAGCGGCTGAAGGCTTCGACACCGGAGGCCGGCGAATAACTGGAAAGACCATGGCCGACAGTGAGGAGTCTGAGGGTCGGGAGATTGAGATAGATCTGAGTCAGTTCGAAGATGCTGAAGAACTCGAAGGGGAGCCTGAAGATACTAAGAATATCCTGAATGAGTCTGTAGCCCAATCTTTGTCGCTGGAGTTGCCGGCTGAACTTAGTGATATTTCCGATCTTTCTCCTCCAGGCCGGGGAGTGCAAGCCGAAAAGCCAACGTCAAAAAATATCGCCAAGAAGGATGCTTCCAGCCTGGAAATTAACGATTTGGATTTCGACCTAGGTTTAGGGGATTTTAATGCTGAACTCGTCGGTGGATCCGATCCAACTAAAGAGACAATGCTGGCACTTGAAGATATCGATTTTTCCGAAACACTTACCAAGAGCAGCGCAAAACACGTCAGGAAGCATAGCGGGGCTGATATGGATGAGGAGTTAAACTTCAATCTTGATCTTGGCGGATTGTCAATTCATAAGGATCTTTAGATTCTCAGAAAAATTATTGACACCAAAACTGAAGTCGGGTAAATATGCCTCTCCAAAAACAAATGCCGGGATA
>JAABQY010000204.1 GCA_011391225.1 Desulfobulbaceae bacterium
ATTCATGCCCTTAAGACTTTTTTTCAGCAGTCCGGCAATAGTCTCCGGTCCAACCTCTTTAAAGAGGACCTCAGACACATGACGAACCTTCGAGGCCCCATCGACCCTGCGGCCGGTGGGTTCGAGCAGCTCGTTGACGCGGGCCTTTTTTTCGGGATGATGCATTATGTGCTCGCGGCCCATGCGCAGGGAACTGTAACAGGAGCCGCACTGCACGACTATATCGCAGCCCTTTTCCTCGGCGATGGAAAGATTCCAGCCACTTGTTGCCAGCCAGGAATCAACGTCGGTAGAGGGAAACGCACCAAATGCCGGACAACAGACATAATTGTCGGCATCCACCAGATCAACACCCAGAACAGGCATTGTTGCCCGTATCGCCCGCTCGACATCCGGTCGAATGGCTGGGGTGTTACAACCAAGAAAAAGACATAATTCCATTTCTTATTCCTCTCTAATATGGAAAGAATCGTACCCAGGGACGAACCGTCTGCTTCTTCCCATTATTTGTGTTTGGCAAGAACACAGACGGTTCTACTCATAACTGGTTAGCCATTCTGCCGTTTTGTATTACCCACCGAACATATAGTCGTTGGCGCTGACTACCGGTGTTTTCATGAGCATGTCGCGAAACATTTGGAGTTGCTCGGGGTTTTTGGTAATGGTCTTCAGCTCCGGCAGGCCTAAAGAATCCCGAAGATCAGTGTTCACCCCAACCGCCTGGGTGTAGCCCCTCTTGTAGATCTCGACTATCGACGGCGGCACCCGTGTTTCGTCATTGGCACTTTGCCATTGACGGATGGCCAGGATCATCTCGAAGGGCTTGACATCCATCGGGCACATCTCCTCGCATTTTGAGCAGGAAACACAGGCCCACGGGGTATCGTCATTGAGAAGTTCTTCCTCAAGCCCGAGAATCACTTTTCGCGCCAGGTTTCTGACCAACAGCGGCGGATCGCCGAAACTGGCGGGACAACCGGAGAGACAGGTACTGCAGTTAAAGCAGTGATGGAGATCGCCGGTGTTGTAAATGGCTTTCCATAAATCCGGTATTGAACTTTTTATATCCATAGTAGCACCTCTTATTCCACGGGAGACAGGAGCAGCTCATCCATGAGTTTGGCGTCAATGACAGACAGCAATTGTTTGTCGCTCCAGCCGGTCACCTCCGCTGCATTATTCTGACATTCCACGGCACACATGCCACATGCCTGGCAGGCAGCGGGGTCAACATTGATGCAATTTTCCATTTCATCATATGACCTTGCTCCATACGGACAGATACCCACACAACGCTGGCAGCGGATACAATGGGCATCTTTTACCTTGGAGATGACGCTGGCAGTATGCACTTCCCGTCCCGACAGATACGCATAAGCCTTTTGGGCTGCCGCCTCAGCCTGCATGATGACGCTTTTCAGAGGCATGGGCGAATGGGCTGTCCCCGCCAGATAGAGGCCGACCTGCTGGAATTCGATCGGACGCCATTTCGAATCGGCCTCGGCAAAGAAACCGTCATCGTTTAAGCTCACCTTGAAGGCTTTTGCGAGCTTGCTGTTGCTGTCCTCAGGGTCAACGCCGGTTGACAGGACCAAGAGATCGGCGGTCAATTCAATGTCTTCGTTCAAAACAGTGTCAATGAATTTGACGGTCGGCTTGCCGTCGACCATTTCCATCTGGGGTTTATTGTCCAGGCTGTAGTTCATGAAGATGACCCCGGCCGTCCTCGCTTGAGAGTAATACTGTTCGTAGAAGCCGTAGGTCATGACGTCGCGGTAAAGGACGAAGACCCGGGCGTCCGGATTTTTCTCCTTTATCTTCAGTGCATTGGCAATAGCCCACATGCAGCAGATACGGCTGCAGTAATGGCGTCCTTCTTTTTGCCGCGAACCGACACACTGGATCATGACGACATTCTCAGCGCCGCTGACATCGATATCGCCGCTGGCCAAGCCTTTCTTCAGTTGTGCTTGAGTTATGATCGCATCGGAGGTGCCATAGCCATATTCAGCCGTAGCGCCTTCATGGCCACCTGTCGCCATAATAGTTGCGCCGTGGTGCAGCCAGGTTTTTTCTTCTTGATCCTTATAAACGAGCTTCGATTCAAAGGAGCCTACGGTGCCTACGGTGCCATCCACCTGGCAGTTGAGATGAACGGTAATGTTCTTATTTTGATACACCTTCAGCTGCATATCCTTGGCCATAGCCATTGGGGCAAGTCCATCGACGGTTGCCTCAACATGATTGCCGAGATAGCCACCCAGCTGTTCGTCTTTTTCTACCAGGTGCACAGGTACGCCACGGATGGCAAGTGATAGTGCGGACTGCATGCCGCCGATTCCGCCGCCAACGACAAGAGCGGTTTGATTGATCGGCAGGGTTCCGACATGGAGGGCCGGTTTGAATTTCAGCTTTTCGATATCGGCCTTTACCTCATGTGCTGCTCGCATGGTCCACTCTTTGTTCGATGGCAGAGTCATGCCTTTACGGGCAATGCCGAAGAGGTCGAAAACCTCGACGAGGGACGAGTTGAACCCGGCCTTGCGGGCGACATTCTTCAGATTTTGCCGATACATGAACGGTTGGCAGGCTCCGATCAGCAAGCGGTTGCATTTGGTTTTGCCGAGGATGTTGAGTGTCGCAGTTTCACCATTTTCCTTGCACATCGAGTCGATGATGTGTACTTCCCCAACCCCTCGATAACGCTGCAGTTCGGCGCTGAGGAGTTCATAGTCAATGCCGTTTGCACCGGTTTTTTCACCGCATTTACAAATCGCGACGGAGACCAGAGACAGTTCCCTTTCGTGGGCGGTCGGTTCCGCCACTTCCTCTTCTATGACGGTGTCGGCACCTATGCCGGTAAGAAATTTGGTGGCCTCGCCGGCGGCAGCAATACCGCTGGACATCGCCTCACTGACATCGGTGAGACCCATCAGCGAGCCGCAGATAAACAGGCCGGGTTTGCCGGCAAGTCGTATCTTGCTGTATTCTTCCGTTGCCAGAAGACCACGGGAATCCAGCTTGACATTTAAGAGATCCGCCCATTTTTTATGGGTTTCAAAGGGGATCTGGCCGGTTGACAGGACGACGAGGTCGTAGTCCTTAATGAAAAACTCGTTGGTTTCCGGATCAAAATAGCGGATCTGCAGACTGCCGTCGGGGTTGCGCATGACGCCCTGCACCCGGCAGCGTATGAGATTCACTCCGTGCTTCTCGACTGCATCATCGCGGTATTGCTGAAAACCCTTGCCGAAGGTGCGCATATCCATATAAAAGATGGTGGACTCAACACCTGGGCCGCCTTTTTCCTTAGCCAGCACCGCTTCTTTTAAGGCGAACATGCAGCAGATGGAGGAGCAATAGTCCCTTTTCTGCCGCCGATTCCGGGAGCCCATGCACTGGATCCAGGCAATGTTTTTCGCCGGTTCACCGTCGGAAGGTCGCTTGATTTCGCCGCCGCGGTACGAACCGGAGCTGCTCATCATCCGCTCAAAAGCCAGCGATGTCACAACATCCGGGGAAACCGCATAGGACTTGGCGTCCTCAAACTCAGTGGTGTTGTAAAGTTTAACTCCCGAGGCGAGGATAATGGAGTGCACCTCGCGGGTGATCATCTCGTCCTGGGCGTCGAGGTTGATAGCACCCGGTGTACACACCTTGACGCACTCGCCGCAGTTGGTGCAGGCCTGCTTGTCGATAGCCAAGAGCTTCGGGGTGTTGTGTGGGATGGCCTGGAAGATTGCCTTGCGCATCGTCAGTCCATGGTTGAACTCATCGGCGACCTCAACCGGACAGACGGCGATACACTCCTCCAGTTCGTTGCAAAGCAAGGGGTCAACGTAGCGGGCCCGCTTCAGCAGGTCGACCTTGTAATTGCCCGCATCGCCATGCACTGCCTGGATCTCGGCGAAAGGCATGATTTCAATATTTTCATGAAACAGGCTCTTGCGCATGCAATACTGCGAAGAGTATTCGCGGCCCACCATGGGCAGCATGCGGCACATGCCACAATGATCTGTCGGAAACTGGTAATCAAGTTTGGCCAAAATACCGCCAATCTGGGTAGAAGCATCGGTCAGCAGAACCTTATACCCTACTTCAGCGAGCTCAATGGCCGCCTTGATTCCAGAGATACCGGCCCCAGCCACAAGGACTGTACCGGTAGGCTTTTTTTCTGCCATGATATTGCTCCTATTTAGCTTGACCAGTCACTTCAAACAGTTCGTCGGAGGCAAAGCCAGCCATCGGCTGCTCTTCCTCGACCGAACGACCTGCCTGATAGCTGAACTTGGCCTGAGTTTTATCGGCTGATGTTCTAAAGAGCGGCATCAGATCAATATCATTAGGACAGGCACTGGTACACTGCCCGCAACCGACACAGAAAAGACTCATATGAGTGATCCTGGTCAGATGATAAAAGATCGTGTCGTTGGGCATTTTCAACATGCCGCCTTTATCCGCCCACATCATGAACTGATCGCCGGTATGACGGAAGGTATCGGTAACAAAGACGCATTCTTTGCAATAACAAACCGGACACGCTACCCGACAGTTATAGCAGTTGATGCAGGCCGAAAGCTTTTCGCCCAGCGACTGGAAGGTACTGGTTTCGGCCCGATATTCGGTAAATTTTATATCCTTTGCGGCGCTGCGGGTAGCGACCAGTTTCCTCACTGCTTCGTCACGACCGGCAGGATTGTCACCAACTTTCAAGCCCGATTTGTCTAGGGCTGCTTGACCTTTTTCGGTCACCGCTTCGATATGCACTGCGCCGCCGCCGGAACCTATGGCACAGAGGCGAAGGTCAACGTTATCCGCTGCCGGAAATTCACAGATCTTGCAGGCGCCGGCGACATCGAAATCACCGCTGGCGGTATTTCCGGCCGCCGCTTT
>JAABQY010000205.1 GCA_011391225.1 Desulfobulbaceae bacterium
GATGTACAGAGAAAACTGCATATCATACAGAGATCTTGGATAGCTCTTGTTGATGGCTTGAAACAGTTTTGCCAAATCAGCATATTTTGGCAGATAACCGATGGGAGTATTGATGGCCTCCACATCGCCGTTGGCAAAGAGCTCCAACCAGCCGAGCCAAACCTTTACATCCTTCTTCTCGCCCAGCAGTTTATCGCCTTCCCCGCCGCGATTGCCGATTGTGAGAAAGTAGTTTAAACCTGCCATGAGAGGACGGGTGGACGCGGTAAATTTCGTTGAATTGAAGAGCGTGAACTGGGCTTGCATATAATCAGCAAGGGCGCCGGGAATAAAAGGTGCGTTAGCCCAAGGCTGGCGGTTGATGCCGGTAGCCCCCACCTCGGTGGCTGTGGCTTTGGAGACAATTGAAGCGCCTATTACCACACCCTCGTCGGAATTTTTGGCAACCCACACCGGCGGCATGGTGTCGCCATCCCTGCCGGAATAGGTGATGACTTTGATTGGTACACCTTCCGGAGATTCTGAAAGCTCGGTTGCATGGTTGGCTATGGCCGAGGCCTTAAGGGTGCAACGGGAATTTTTATGGGACATTGGCACTGGTTTACCGGCTTCATCGGTTTTTCCCTTGAACCACTCCCCTTGAAAGTTGACACCTTTGTCGGGAGCCACTTCGCCATTGCCGACCCAGTGAGGAACATCGTTTGCGATGAGGACATTTGACCAAATCACTTCGGTGCCCTCACCACGCAAACATTCCATGAGATGGGGATCACCTTCCTGGTTGACGTCTTCAACAATACCGAAGATGCCTTTTTCTGGATTAATGGCACGCAGAACACCGCCTTTGTCTATCCAGAACTGGGCCAAGTCGTCGCCGATGAAATCGCTACCGACCATGGCGGTGGTGGTTTTGCCGCAACCGGACGGTGCCGCTCCGGCAAAAAATGTTTTTCTGCCTCCCGGGCCGGTCATGCCGGTTATAAACATATGTTCGGAAAGTTGTTCTTCAACCTTGTAGTAGGTGGCATAATCAACACTGAAGCGATGGTTGCCTTTTTTCAAGAGAAGGGTGTTACCGGCATAGGTGCAGAAGGTGGCGAAGGTGGTCTGCCAGCTTCTGTCCATAAAAATGCGGGCATTTGGTACGTCTGCCGGGGTGTTGTTGCCTTCTGAGTGGACGTTGGTGAAGAAAAGTCCAGCCCGCTTGACCTCGGCATCAAAATGTTGGTAGCAATTTCTGTAAAGAAGTTCAGCCGAATGCAACACATAGCCGGACGAAGAAATTTCGATTGCCGGAATTGTCGCCTCGGCGCCTACTGGGCCACGACTATAAAAGCCGATTATGAGGGTTTTACCGCCCATTATTCCCGGCATGAACTTCTTGACATACTCGATAGCCTCGCTACGAGGTACGGTTTTGGCAAGAGAGCTCATCTTCTCTCCGGGATTAACAATGTAATAGGTCTGATTTACCAGCCTCGCCTGATCCTGTGGAAGATCAAAGTGAATCGTGTGGCCTTTTTTTGCAAGGGGCCTCTCTTCGCCTTTTTTCAACGAGTATTCTCGGACCCATTGCACGTCATCATCATTCCCGGTATTGACGAAGACACTGTCGGGTCGGCACATGGCAATAGCATTGGCGATCTTGATCAGTGCCTCTTCGTTTTTAATCAAAGCCAGTTTTTTTTGATTGTTTCCGTCAAGTTTTGCCGTAAGCACCTTATTTGCTTCGGCAATATTCTTTACTCCACCACCAATCGCGAGTATTTCATCGCCTTTTCTTAATTCCAGCATGCGTATCTCCTTCATGTAGGCGTAGTCGATCACACCATTATATAGGATGGATTCCTGTTTCATCAAAAACCTCGAACGATATCATAATAGGAATTTTTGCTTTTGACGTCAAGAATTAGATCGAGCAAAGAAGGGAAAAAAGCTGCTCAAAATCTCATGATTTCATGAAGATCTCGGGAAAAAAAGAAGGGCATGGAGGCGCGGCTTTTGAAGAAAGTGGTGACAACCAGAAGGTGTCGATGCCAAAGGGAGAATAGGGTGGAAGAGCTTTGTTCCAAAAGGCGGGAAAGGAAAGGGTGATTGCATCTCTCACAGAATCGTGATATACGGCAGCCAGCCGGTTGGGATGATCTCAAGGTGGTACAGTGGGTAGAAGTCTTTTTCGTCGTGATTTGCGTTAGTGGACCTTATCGGGGGCTGACGGGGAAATGAAATGAAAAAGGGCTGCAGTCACAATGTGACTGCAGCCCTTGATCTGATTAATTGGTGCCGAAGAAAAGACTCGAACTTTCACTGGGAAACCCCAACTAGACCCTGAACCTAGCGCGTCTACCAATTCCGCCACTTCGGCAACGGGCATGAATATGCTTCCTGTGTGGCTGTTTGTCAAGACTTTCTTGGCTTGAACTCAAAAAAACCAAAAGATACAGTTACTATGCAGATATTCAGGAGTACCGCAGATCTCGTTGCGCCATTCACCAATGCCTGCGTCACCATTGGCAATTTTGACGGGGTTCATTTCGGGCATCAGCAATTGTTTCGAACCGTCGTAGAGAAAGCCAGAGCTATCAAGGGTACAAGTGTGGCCATAACCTTTGATCCGCATCCCCTTCAGGTTTTGCTGCCCAGTGGTATCAAGCTCATTTCGACCTGTGAGCAGAAGGTTGAACTCATTGAAATGGCCGGGATCGATGTGCTGCTGATCATTCCCTTCACCATGGAATTTGCCAAAACTTCAGCTGAAGAGTTTGTTTCCCACTTGTTGGTTCAAAGACTTGGCGTAAAGGAGTTGGTAATTGGTTACGATTATGCGTTTGGTAAGGGCAGGAGCGGCAATATTAAGTTTCTGCAACGACAAGGACAACAATTTGGGTTTCCTGTAACCGTAGTTGATGCGTATTACCTTGACGGACAATTAGTGAGTTCAACGAGGATTCGTGAATTAGTAAGAAATGGCGATATGACAGGTGCCAGGGATCTGCTCGGACGCCATTATCAGATCCGCGGCACGGTACAGGTGGGCAAGCAGCGTGGCGGGAAAGTCATTGGTTTTCCTACCGCAAATTTGAAGTTTAACGAAGAAGATTTGGTGCCGAAGCATGGCGTCTATGTGACCCAGGTAATCTGTAGCGGTCGCGGTTATGGAGGAATTCTTAACATCGGCTATAACCCTACCTTTGGAGAAGAGCAATTAGTGGCGGAGACGCATATTTTCAACTTCAACGAAAATATCTACGGACAACCTATCAAAGTAAACCTCCTCAAGTTTTTGCGCAGCGAACATAAGTTTTCCGGTGCCAAGGAACTCTCCGAACAGATAGGAAAAGATGTTCTGGTGGCGAAAGCGATTCTCGCTGGACATCAGAAAGAGCTGATCTTGTCCAGCAACGAACGTTTTAACCGGTAAGGTTCTCCTGGATTTTCTTGTTGCAAGTAAGCTCAAGGTGTCTATAGTGTAGGCGCTCGAGACCTTGTCCCCACAGGCACTGGTGCTGAAAAATATACAAATTACAGTTGTCATTATAATGTGTTGGCCCCAGGTTTTTGTCTAATTGATGTGGATAGAATTGGCAAAGAGAGGGCTATTGAAACTCTAGAGGGTGAGTATGGTTGAACAGTTGCAGGAAGATTTGCCGAAAGTGATTGAGGAATTGGAAAAGAAATGCAAGGAGCACCCGAAATCGGTGATGGCCTTTCACCATCTGGGCTTAGTATATATGAAGGCCGGGCGTATTCCGGATGCGATCAAGGCATTGGAAAAAGCCATAGAACTTGATAGCCTCGGCAGTGAGAGCATGATCAATCTCGGGGCTATCTATTTCGGTCAGGGGAATCTTGATAAAGCACGCGAGTTGAACGAACAGGCACTCTCGGTCAACCCGGAAAGTGCCCAGGCTCATGCCAATCTTGGTCTTATTTGGCAACAACATAATGAAATCGAAAAAGCTGTTGCATCCTACGAAAAAGCCCTTCGTCATGACCCGAAGCTTGCAAGCATCTGGATGAATCTCACCTCTGTGCTGACCATGAAAGGAGATGATGAGAGGGCGGTCGTAGCTGCCAGGAAGGGGCTTGAGCTTGATCCTGATTCGTCGCTTGGACACAACAACCTTGCCGTGGCCCTGTATTTCAGTGGCAACTATGCAGACGCCAAGATTCATATGGAAAAAGCCAGAGAACTGGGGTATTCCGTGGATGCGAATTTTGTCATGAGTCTCCAGGAAAAAACAGCGTAGGCGACAAGAGAAATGCCAAAAGAGAAATTAATCGTTCGCCCCTGGTGTCCTTTTTGTGGTCAGAAGGTTGGCCGGCCTTCAAATGCCCCGGTTCGCAAAATGAACGAATTTCCTGTTGGTCGCTGTCAATGCGGGGCGGTCTATACCTGCGATGCAACAGGCCATAATATTGGGTCGGCTATTGTCGAGACCTTGGTGTATGCCTGTGGCGATAACGCAGATTTTGCCTGGGAGTTGATGCCTGAAGATGATTATTTGACCGGCCGCATTGAAAACTATGATGAGAGTGCACATCAGGTTGTAGCGGAAAAAAATATTGATGGCAGGGCAGTTCGCGGAGTTCTTTACTTTGTCCGTCTGCACACAGAGGCAAGAGAAATCGCCGTTAGAATCAGGGAGAAAAAGGATCAACTCCTGGAGCAGACCGTGCCGTCTTTTCGCAGCCGGAAGACCATAGCCGTCGAACCTGCTCCCGATGCACTGCGTATGCGCAAAAAGGCCAGTAAAGGAGTGGTTAAAGAACTCGTTGATCGGGGCGATATCGATGGTCTTGTGGCACTGTGTTTCGATGATAAAAAAACCCTGAGATTGATGCAGAGATTGCTCTATGATCCGGTTGAGATTGGACGCTGGCAGGTGGCCT
>JAABQY010000206.1 GCA_011391225.1 Desulfobulbaceae bacterium
ACGTACCCCACCTAAGGACAAACGGGCAAATTTCCTGCCCATGGCCCTGGCAATCGATTGACAGATAGAGGTTTTTCCAACCCCCGGAGGGCCAACCAGACAGAGGATAGGTCCTTTTATTTTCTTTACCTGGCTTTGAACCGCGAGATACTCAAGGATACGCTCTTTGGGTTTGGCCAGACCGAAATGGTCTTCATCGAGTATCTTTTCGGCCTTGTTGATATCAATTTTTGACTTGCTCTTTTTCTCCCAGGGCAGACTGACAATGCAATCGATATAGTTACGCACAACCGTCGTTTCCGCCGACATGGGTGGCATACTTCGCAGTTTTTTAAATTCCTTGAGGGCCTTTTCTTTGGCGAGAACCGGCATCTCCTTGTTCTTTATGGTCAGCTCAAGTTCTCCAAGTTCGTCAAGACCATCAGCATTCTGGCCGATCTCGGTCTGGATTTCCCGAACCTTTTCGCCTAGATAATAATCACGCTGGGTCTTGCCCATGCGCATCTTGACCTTGGCATTAATGTTTTTTTCAATATCTGCCAGTTCGATTTCCCGGTTAAGAATCTCCAGGACCTTCTCCATGCGGGTAGTAAGCGGTTCTGCTTCGAGAATTGTCTGCTTTTCGTCACTCTTCAAAGGCATGTGGGCGCAGATAATATTCAACAACTTGAAAGGATTCTCAATAGCCTTGACCGAGTTGAGAACTTCTCTGCCGATTTTTTTATTGGTTGTCGCAAATTCCTCAAAAAATTTGCGCAACTCACGTTCGTAGGCCTGGAGGGCCGCAGAATGTTCCGGGATATCAATTCGTTCTTCTACTTCAGCCTGAAGAAACTTTTCGTTTGGAACGTACGAGATGATCTTTGCCCGCGACTTGCCCTCAACCAGTGCTTTAATTGTGCCGTCGGGAAGACGCAACAATTGCATCACCGTGGCCAGAGTACCAAAAGGGTAAAGGTCTTCAATCTCCGGATCGTCGACGGTCGATTTCTTCTGCGTCACGAGGAGAATATCCGTTTTTTTCTCCATGGCGTCTTCCAGCGCCTGGATGGATTTCCTCCGACCGACAACCAAGGGAGCTACCATATGCGGAAAAATCACCAGATCACGAAGTGGCATCAAGGGGTAAAGCTTTGTCACAAAATCTCCTTTTGATATTTCGTAAAGGTTGAATAATGTACCATTTTCAAGCGGTTTTCAGCCTATCATCCGCCGCGCCATGGTACAATACAACCGGATAGTCACCCTGGGTGATAACTTGTTCACTGATTACGCACTCCTGTACGCCCTCTTTCGATGGGAGATCATACATCACATCGAGCATTGCCTCTTCCAAAACGGACCGAAGGCCTCGGGCGCCAGACTTTCTTTTCAAGGCTTTACGGGCAATGGCAACAAGAGCCCCTTCAGTAAACCTGAGATTAATGCCGTCAAACTCAAAAAGCTTTTGATATTGTTTCGTAAGGGCGTTTTTCGGCTCCTTCAAGATGCGGATAAGATCGTCCTCAACCAGCTCTTCCATGGTGGCAATGACCGGCAATCTCCCGACCAGTTCAGGGATAAGACCGAATTTCAAAAGATCTTCAGGCTGCACCGCTTTCAATAGCTCACCGATTTTCTTTTTCTCATCGCCGGTGACCTTGGCGCCAAAGCCGATGGATTTAGCGCTCTGGCGACGACTTACCACGTTGTCCAAACCGACAAAGGCTCCGCCGCAGATAAAGAGAATATTCGTTGTATCAATTTGAATCATCTCTTGCTGAGGATGTTTTCGCCCACCTTTGGGTGGAACCGAGGCCTTAGTACCCTCGATTATCTTCAGCAAAGCCTGCTGCACTCCCTCGCCGGATACATCTCTTGTCAAAGAAGGGCTGTCTGACTTCCGGGCAATTTTATCAATTTCATCGATATAAATTATGCCGCGCTCTGCCCTGTCCAGTTCATGATTTGCGGCTTGAAGAAGATTTACCAGGATATTTTCAACATCTTCGCCGACGTAGCCGGCCTCAGTGAGCGTCGTCGCATCGGCCATACAAAACGGCACGTTAAGAATGCGCGCGAGCGTTTGAGCAATGAGGGTCTTACCGGAGCCGGTTGGACCAATCAAGATAATATTTGACTTCTGCAATTCAACCGAATCGTCATCAACCGGTGCATCGATACGCTTGTAATGGTTATGAACCGCAACCGAAAGGACTTTCTTAGCAAATTCCTGGCCGATGACATAATCGTCGAGGTATTGCTTGATCTCCATCGGTTTGAGGGAGACATGCTTGACGACTTCCGGTTCGATCAGCGGGAGTATGACTTCTTTTTTTTCCTGCACTATCTCGTTACACAGCTCAATACATTCGTCGCAGATAAAAACATCCGGTCCGGCGATAAGCTTATCAACGTCATCCTGTTTTTTTCCGCAAAAGGAACACCGGCAATCAGGGTCGTTACTCACAACATCGTCCATACTATTTCCCCTCAGCTAGCTCTTCCCGTTTAGTAAGCACCTTATCTATGATGCCATATTTCTGTGCTTCTTCGGCACTCATAAAGTAATCGCGCTCAGTATCGGAGCCGACTTTTTCCAAGCTGATCTTGCAGTGGTGGGCAAGAAGACGGTTCAAGTCCTTTTTCATCCTCAATATTTCTCTCGCTTGGATGTCGATATCCGTAGCCTGACCTTGAAAGCCACCCATCGGCTGGTGAATCAAAATCCGGGCATTGGGCAGGGAGTATCTTTTGCCATCGGTACCTGCCGCCAGCAAAAAAGCCCCCATCGATGCCGCCTGCCCCATGCAGAGTGTGGCGATATCGCACTTCACATACTGCATTGTATCATAAATGGCCATACCGGCGGTAACCGAACCGCCCGGAGAGTTGATATAAAAAGTAATATCTTTCTCTGGATCTTCCGCCTCAAGAAACAGCAACTGGGCCACAATAACATTGGCAACATCATCATTAACCCCAGAGCCCAGAAATATAATGCGTTCCTTGAGTAGTCGCGAGTAGATATCATAGGCGCGCTCGCCGCGCGGACTCTGCTCGATTACCATCGGCACAAGATTCATTAATCACACTCCTTAAAAAAAGATACGACTGCGAAAGGCCCGGAGCCTTTTGCAGTCGTGTCATTTATCCAAACCCGTTAAAAGCACGCACAGTGAGGCTCCCCGCTGTGAATATGCCCATTATAAGCTCTTTCCCGTCGGATGCAAGCGACTCTATCAGCTTTTTGCAGCAGCCTCTTCAGCAATAGCCGCCACAGGGTTTGCGCTCTCAATGAAAACCACCTGTTCTCTTAAAAAGGCGAGAATTTTCTCATTCAACAGTTCATTGATGAATGGCAGAAGATCATCGCGGTTCTGAAAATATTCCTTCACTTTGCCGACCGGCATATTGTACATGTCGCCAATCCGCTTGAAGCCACGCTCCATATCCTCATCTACCAGCTTGATTTCTTCGACCTCGGCAATTTTCTTCAAGATGAAATCACCCTGAACCCGTCTTTTTGCCATTTCGGCATTCTGTTCGGCCAATTTTTCCCTGCTCAGTCCAGCCCCTTCAAGGCTCATACCGTTCTTTTCTAATTGTTCCTGAGTCTGCTTGATCATTTGTTCGACTTCAAAGGCCACAAGACGGGTTGGCACCTCAAAATCATGATTCTCAAGCAGTTTTTGCATAACTCGGTCGGTGGTGGTGCCTTCAGCCCGCTCTTTGCGCTGTTTGGTGAGACGTTCTCGAATAGATGCTTTTAAGTCATCCAGGGAATTGAATTCGGCGCCGGCATCCTTGGCAAAATCGTCATCTAAGACGGACAACACACGCTCCTTGATATCCTTAACCTTGATGCGAAACTCGATTTTTTTGCCTTTTAATATCGGATTAGGATGGGCGGCCGGAAAATCTATCTCATGCGAACCCTCATCATCCTTGTTCTTGCCGATAAGCATTGTTTCGAAATCGGCATCCATTTCTCCGGAACCGACATCAATAGTCATGTTATCGTTTTTAATCTGCGGCATCTCCTTGCCATCTTCGTAACCCTGGAAGTCAACGACTACAAGATCTCCGGCCTGAGCCGGTCTCTCAGTAACTGAACGAATGGCTGCCATATTCTTTTGCTTTTCGAGAAGTTCAATCTGCACTTCCTCATCGGTCACCTCGACACTGACCTTCTCGACCTCAAGCCCTTTGTATTGGCCAAGGGTAAATTGCGGGCGAACATCTACTTCGGCAACAAAAGTAAAGGATCCGTCATCATTATAGGTGACACTTTTAATATCCGGATGAACGATGGGATCAACGCCCTCTTTTTCAATGGCTGTGAAATAATTTTCCTGTACCAGCTTCTCACTGGTTTCTCCTTCAACCTGCCCTTTGAACTGCTTGAGAATGATGGTCTTGGGTACCTTGCCTCGGCGAAAGCCTTTGAGTTTCACTTCCTTTCTCAGTTTATCGTAGGCCTCATTCAGTTTTGTTTGAACACTGTCTGTCGGTAATGTAACTGTGATTTTTCTTGTCAAACTGCTGATCTCTTCAATATTTACATTCATTGAGTTCCGTCCTTTCAATTAGATTATACTCAGCAACCAACCCTCGGTTCGATTTTCCTGAAAGCATTGCCCCTGCAACGGGCTTGCTATGTCTGGATACTAAGAAGCAGTTGATTGTTTTATTGCAGGTGAGGGGTAAACGTTTCCAGCGTATTGTTTTGATTTGCTGCAGAGATATAGACAGATTTTTGGTCGTTGTCAACAGGAATGGGGGCGATTATCGCACATCGCCCCGTCATTTATCGGTAAGGTTCGCCAAAAAGATGTCAAATGT
>JAABQY010000207.1 GCA_011391225.1 Desulfobulbaceae bacterium
TTTTCACCAGCATCTATCTGGAATTATTCAACATTTTTCACACCCTGCTGAAAGATTCTCGCCTACCCCTCGGACTGGCATACTTTAAAAATGGGAAACTTCAGATATAATAGATTGGTGTTTTAAAAACTGACACTGCCGACCTCAATCCTGGTGAGAAAAAAGATCAGTTTCCAGTTAACGTCCGTTTGTATTGTTGTTAGTTGATATTTTGTCGTTTAAAAAAGTTGGAAAAAGTGCTTTGTTTGTATCTTTTTGGCCGTACCACCGGGATGTTAGCAGGCAATAGAATTTCGAGCAACAAATAACTTTTTGACATTGCACGGTAAAAATCAATGAAGCTTTGCCGAATTTGTAAACGGCTAGTCATTTCGCTGCCTGCAGCCTTTTCATGGAGTATGCTTAATACAGAAAATAATTTTATAGTGATATTTTGCTTTTTTCTTACGCCACTTGTTTTGCATAACAATGTTTTCTGATAATTTTCTTACAATCTGCTGTAAAAGGATAGAGTTTTCTGTCTTTTTGTAAGGACATCGACGTAGTTTCGAAAAAAAACCCAGCCTCACGGTCGGTTGAACAAGAAAAATTATTGACAAACGCAGGTGGTTGGGTCACGATACAAAAAACGATTGAGCGCTTGGTCGGAATCTTGTTCAGCAGCACATTTTCGATTATCGCATAGAATCGTATCGTAACCAAACACCAACTGTGTGGCGAATAATCCAACATCCAGCAAAGTAGGAAAAAGTTTCTTAGGTTTACTGCCACCGAAAAATTGAGGATTATGATGAAAACAGCGGTAATTGTCAGTGCGGTAAGGACTCCTTTCGGCAGTTTCGGCGGAACCCTCAGCAAAATCGGCGCCACCGACCTAGGTGCCATGGTTATTAAAGAGGCGGTAATCCGCGCCGGGATCGACAAGGCGCAGGTTAACGAATGTATCATGGGCATGGTGCTGCCCTGCGGTTATGGCCAGAATCCTGCCAAGCAGGCGGCCATCAAGGCTGAACTGCCACAGGAGGTAGAGGCGATTACCGTCAATAAGGTTTGCGGTTCTTCGCTGAAAGCCGTCATGCTTGCCGCCCAGGCTATCCAGTGCGGCGATGCCGATGTGGTTGTCGCCGGGGGCATGGAAAACATGAGTATGGCCCCATACTATCTTGAGAAAGCCAGATTTGGACACCGCATGGGGCCGGGCAAGATCGAAGATCATATGGTTCATGACGGTCTCTGGGATATCGTCAACGATTTTCACATGGGCATGTCGAATGAACTCATCTGCGAAAATTGGCAGGTAAATAGAGTCGATCAGGACCGATTTGCCGAAGAGTCATACCGCCGTGCCCTTCAAGCCGTCAGGAGCGGCATCTTTAAAGAAGAGATAATGGCGGTCCCTATCCCCCAGAAGAATGGCGAATTCAAGCCGTTTGCAGACGACGAATGCCCGACCGAAACAAGCTATGAAAGCCTGCAGAAAATGCGTCCGGCGTTCAAGAAAGATGGAGTAGGAACGGCTGGAAATGCTTCGATTATCAGTGATGGGGCGGCGGCGCTGGTATTGATGAGCCGGGAAAAGGCCGAGGAGTTGGGTTGCCGGGTCATGGCCGAAGTTGGTGCTCAGGCCTCAGCAGGCATAGAATTACGTTACGTGCTTATAGCCCCCATCCTGGCAATACCTAAAGTATTGAAGAAAGAAGGGATATCTCTTGGCGATATCGATCTGTTTGAGATAAACGAGGCCTTCAGCGGAACATCCGTGGCCATCAACCGGGTGCTTGAGCTTCATTGCGATAAGGTAAACGTCAACGGCGGCAGCGTTGCCATTGGGCATCCTATCGGGGCAAGTGGCGCCCGGCTGCTGACCACGATCCTGCATGAGATGGCCAGAAGGGATGCGAAACGAGGCCTTGTCTCACTCTGCCTTGGTGGTGGAGAGGCTGTGGCATTGGTTGTTAAAAGATAATGGTCTGAAAAAAAGGAATAACGACATGGCAATAGAAAAATTCGGTGTAATTGGTGCCGGCCAGATGGGCGCAGGTATAGTCCAAGTTGCGGCAACCAGCGGACTCAAGGTCTTGATGAGTGACATCAAAGAAGAATTCACCCAAAAAGGCCTGGCAGGAATTGCCAAGAATCTCGCTCGGAGTGTAGAAAAAGAAAAAATCAGCGCCGACGAGCGCGATGCGATCCTTGGCCGGATCACCATTACGACCAACCTTGCTGACATGGCGAGTGTTGATTTCGTCGTTGAGGCGGCGGTTGAGCGCGAGGATCTGAAATTCAAAATATTTCAGGACCTTGACATTTTTTGCCCGCCGCACACGATTCTCTCCACCAATACCTCTTCCATTCCTATCGGGAGGATTGCCGCACAGACCAAGAGGCCGGACAAAGTTATCGGTATGCATTTCATGAACCCGGTGCCGGTTATGAAATTGGTTGAAGTTATTAAGGCACTGGCGACCAGCAAAGAGACCTTTGACATTACCTGGGAACTTTGCAAAAAGTTTGGCAAGACCCCGGCGGAAGCCAACGATTTTCCCGGCTTTATCGCAAACAGAATCCTCCTGCCGATGATCAACGAGGCAATTTTCTGTCTGTACCATGGGGTCGGTAAGGTTGAAGATATCGATACGGTTATGAAACTTGGTATGAACCATCCTATGGGACCGCTGGCACTGGCCGATCTGATAGGTCTAGATACTTGCCTTGCTATCATGGAGACCTTGTATAGCGGCTTCAAGGATTCCAAATATAGGCCTTGCCCGCTGCTGCGCAAATACGTTGAGGCCGGTTGGCTGGGACGGAAAACAGGTAAAGGCTTTTATCAGTATTGATTCAAAAATAGAACGACACTGCCGCGGAGAGAATATGCAATTTCTACACAAAAATGTGCCGGCCCCGGAACTTGCTGCGAGAATTACGAAACTGCAGCAGGCCATAGAAAGAAATGGCCAGGATGGCGCCCTGATCTTGCAAAAGACCGATCTTTTTTATTTCTCCGGCACTTCCCAGCAGGGCTGGTTGTATGTGCCCGTACAGGGCAAGCCGATCCTCATGGTTTTTAAGGAGTTCGCACGTGCCCTTAAAGAATCCGACCTTGAAGAGATAGTATCGATTGTCGGCATAAAAAGGATACCCGAGATACTCGCAGATTACGGGTATCCAGCGCCTGCCGTTCTCGGCATGGAACTGGATGTCCTGCCGACCAATCTTTATTTTCAGTATCAGACAATTTATCGACAAACCAAGATTGCCGACATATCACATGAAATTATGTTGATACGGGCAACTAAGTCGGAGTTCGAGGTTGCCAAAATGCGGGCCGCAGCAGAACTGTCGGACAAGGTCGTGGCGCGGGTACCGGAACTTCTGGCGGCAGGCAAGCCGGAAGTTGCCCTGGCGGGAGAACTGGAGAGTTATGCGCGCAGTCTCGGCCATCAAGGCATTGTCCGCATGCGTATGTGGGGCAGCGAAGTCTTTTACGGGCATCTGATGTCCGGAGATGCAGCGGCGGTGCCCAGTTATCTCGCATCTCCGACTGGCGGGGTGGGGGTAAGCGGTGTCGTCGGCCAAGGTGCCGGTTTCAGGAAAATCGGGATCAGAGAGCCGGTTCTGGTCGATTATGCCTTTGCCCTTGACGGCTATATCTCCGATCATGCCCGGATATTTTCAATAGGGCCGGTATCTTTCCAGTTACAAAAAGCCCATGAAGCGATGCTTGAGATACAGGAAGAGATGATAATGGCAGCAAAGCCCGGCGTCATCACCGGCGAGCTCTATGAGATGATGATCGCCTCGGCAGCGCGAAAGGGTTATCAGGAACACTTTATGGGAGTAGGGGAGAGAAGAATTCGCTTTACCGGCCATGGTGTCGGATTGGAACTCGACGAATATCCATTTATCGCCAAGGGGCAGCAATTGGCCCTGCAGGCGGGGATGGTTATAGCCCTTGAACCGAAAACAATTTTTCCGGGGCTTGGTGTCGTCGGAATCGAAAATACCCATTTAGTCACTGCACGCGGATTGGAACCATTGACCAAATTTCCGGATGCAATATTTGTTCTGCCTGAAGTCAAGGGCACAATATGATGGAGGAGACCTCTATGACCGAACATCCTAGCAAGGCGAGTGAATTGAATCATCAAGAAACAGCGCGTTTCTTAGTCGACATGTTTCATCGCACAATTTTGCACCATGGTTTGTGGTTTGCCGAGGTGAAACACCAGTTGGGGATGGAGCAGGCTTTGCCGCTGTTGACGGCGGCCGCCAATAAGAGCATGGCCATCCAACTGCGCCATATGGCCGATCTTTTCGGATTTTCTATGGTTGACGGAGTGCCTTCGTTTCTTCTTGAGATGGAGCCCGCGAAACTGCAAACACTCAAGGACCGCATGGCGAAAAATTGGCTGGCCAACGACGGGGTATGGTTTCAGACCGTCGAGAGGGCTGGTGGAATGAACGAGGCCAAGCGTTGCAATGATTCCTGCTGGGGCCAGTTCTCCCCCGTTGAGGCGCACATGATTCGTGAATTTCTTGGCTTATCGGAAAGTCCCGGTCTCGATGGTTTGAAAAAAGGCCTTGGCTTTCGCATGTATGAAAGCATTAATGTCCAGTCGATTGTTGAAGAAACCGCCACGAGCTTTGTTTTTCAAATGAATCATTGCCGCGTTCAGGAAGCGAGAAAGCGCAAAGGACTTGAAGATTACCCCTGCAAATCCGGAGGACTTGTTGAATATTCATACTTTGCCAGGGCGATAGATAAAAGAATACGCACCGAATGCCTGGGGTGTCCGCCGGACAGCCATCCTGA
>JAABQY010000208.1 GCA_011391225.1 Desulfobulbaceae bacterium
GACTTCGGTCGCAGGTCGCCCAACACCCATTCCACATAGCCGGTGGCGGAGAGTTTGCGCTTCCGGCCCGAATCATTACGAACTTTCAACACCGAAAACTTGATTGCCGCGTCGAGTGCCACGTAAATCCATAACTCTGAATGAATGCCGCGCTCAGTATGTTCAAAGACGCTATAGCCAAAGCCATGCCGGGTGACGTAGGGGTTGATCCCGCGGCAAGGCAAGGGAGTGGGCGACCAGAAGTGGCCGCGCTCTTCATCCCGGAGATATAAAGCCTCTCCGCTCACGTCACTTACCGAATCGTTTAACCAGGGAGTGAGTCTGAATTCATGGGCATTCTCACTCCAGGTAAAGGCCGGACCGCTTTCGGAAACAAGAGTCCCAAAGAGTGGATTCGCCAGCACATTAACCCAGGGCGCCGGTGTCTGCTGCCCCTCGGCTGTGGTAATGACATACTCACGCCCATCAGGGGTGAAGCCACCTAAGCCGTTGAAAAATAACAGATCATGACGCGGCAGGGGAACCACCGCCGCAGGCTCGGGACGAAGAGTTCGCGACGGAATGAGGCGAGGTACTGTTATTTCCGCTTGCGCGTGGCCACCTATCTGCTCGGACAGTGTTCCGCGAGTGTCGGTAAGTATTGCCCTGGCAACCGCCTGAAAAAGGATGCGGTCCTCCTCGGCTATCTGATCGGCGGGCCGTACGAAGACGCCGCCGGGTCGATCCCCGATGCCCCCTTCGACACCCGCAGCAATGAGGCCGACGATCTGGTCATGGAGAAGTTGTCGATATCCGGCATGATCTTCATTCCAAATCACCAAATCGACCGCCAGCCCTTTAAGGCGCCAGTAGGCGTGCGCCTGCACCAGTTGGCGGACCAGATCGATATTGGCTAAATCCTCAATCTGCACCAGAACGATCGGCAAATCGCCGGAAATGGCGTAACCCCACAGGCCGGATTGGCCGCGGCGATTCTTTTTCAAAGTTTCCTGATCGGCGCGCAATGAGGCATTGGCATAGATCACCGCACCGGCAAGTCGCCCAAAGAGCTGAGCATCGGCTTCGGTAGCATTGATCTGCCGTAGGAGCACCTGACCATGGGTCCAGGCAAGATCGAAAACCCGATCAGCAAGATGCCGGTCTTGATATTTTTCCACCAGGCTCAAAGCTTGGTCGCGGCTGGCCCCGATACCGGTAACCATGTTTATGGTCGCTGATTCATTCGGAGAAATGGTGATCCGGTATCTGATGGCGACAATCGGATCAAGCACCGAACCCTGGCTGCCGGAAAGCTCGCCCGAATCGTCGGCTCCACCCCCCATTGCCCGCGGACTCGCAACACTGTTACCGCGGCCAATAAACCGCAAGCGGTCTGTTTCATATGATATATCCTGTATTTTCGCATCATGTACGGCCATCAGGTGCATCATCCAAGGCATCTGTTCGCCCTCGGAACGAGGCCGACGAGTGCAGAGGATAGCCCGGTGTTCGGGGATGATCTCAGTCTGCACAAAGAGGTTGCTGAAGGCCGGATGCAGGGCATCGACGATGGGCGACGCCAGGACCACCTCGGCATAGCTGGTTATCTCAATTTCTCTGGTGCGACGAGTGCGGTTGGTAAGGGTAATTCGCCGCAACTCGATATCGTCTTCGGAGGAGACTACCACTTCGGTATAGGCATCGAGGTCATCATATCGGCAACGAAACTCAGCCCGTCCTTCGGAAAAAACCGTCTCAAATTTTTTCGAACGGTTGAGAGTAGGCTGATAGGTTGTCGACCAGAATCTGCCGCTGGTCAGGTCGCGTATATAACAGAAGGTGCCCCAGTTGTCGCAGGTAGTATCTTCTTTCCAGCGGGTGATGGCCAAGTCCCGCCACCGGCTGTAACCGCCGCCACTGGCGGTGATCATTACGTGGTATCTGCCGTTTGACAGCAGCTGTACTTCCGGATACGGCGTATCAGGGCTGCTGAACACCCGTATCGGGGTTTCCCCGGTGCCGGCAAGTATCTGGGCATCCGACAGCTCGGATGCATGAATATAGAAAGCAGTCGCTTTGGGAATTCGTTCTTGAAGAAGCAACAGGGTCGCCTGGAATAATGGCTCCGATTCGAAGCGTTTCTGCATCGGTTTGTCAAGAAGAAGAGAGGCAAGAGCAAGAAAACTCATGCCCTGGTGGTGGGCCATAAAGGAACGAACTACGATCTTTGTTTGATTGGGCGGCATACGGGAAGGAGTGTAGTCGATCGCCTCATAAAAGCCGTATCTTCCGGAAAAACCTTCAGCGTCAAGCCTCTGCAGATTAGCACACGCCTTATCCGGCGCCACCATCAGCGCCAGCGCCGAGGCATAGGGGGCGATGACCAGATCTTCGGCGAGTCCGCGTTTCAACCCTAGGCCGGGAACACCAAAGGCACGGTATTGATAGTTTTGATGAACATCGATGGCGTTATAGCCGCATTCGGAGATGCCCCACGGCACCCCCCGTTTCCTCCCATATTCGATTTGGCTAACCACCGCCGCTTTACAGGTTTGATACAGGAGGGTCTTATCATAGGACGGCATGACCAGAAGCGGCATCAGGTATTCGAACATCGAGCCGCTCCATGACAGGAGGATCGGTTCACCGCCGGTGGTTGTAAGCAGTCGTCCGAGAGCAAACCAGGTTTCCTCCGGCAGTTGACCCTGGGCAATGCCGACAAAACAGGCAAGCCTCGCTTCCGAGGCAAGGAGATCATAACAACTGGAATCGAGCTTATGTTCGCCGACATTGTAGCCAATAGACAGGAGATGACGCGAGGCATCAGAGAGGAAACCATAGTCCATTTGCGCAAGCTCATCTATCTGCCGGACGAGATGGTCGATGATCGCCACTCGTGTTTTTGCGTCTCGACC
>JAABQY010000209.1 GCA_011391225.1 Desulfobulbaceae bacterium
GATAAGGCGATGCAGTTCAAGAAGCCACAACTTCTCCTCTCCGGAGACCGTAAGAGATAGCCGATGTTCAATTTCCGGCAAAAATCTTGCCTCTATTTCAACCAGACCGCCAAGTACCGGAATCTCGTCGAGAGCGGCAAAGTCAACAGTCTTTGCTGAAGAAGATATAATTTCCGTCCACGGAGCGAGGAGTGTCAGTTCATCAATGGCGTCACGACACTGCCGGGTAAAGGCCATTGCCCACCATCGCACTTCGCTTGCCGGGTTTGTATCTATCGTATCAATCTCGGCGGCCAGCAACGCAGCAGATGTTGCAATTTGATCAAGATCCCACCGCACCGCAGTCAGGGTAGTGGGTGGGGAGGTAATCGCTCTTGCAATGTTGTCCTTTAACTGCGAGAGGTGAACAGACGCAGAGTCCACCGCCATATCGGTAAGGATCCGCAAGGTATCATTTAAGCCTTCGAAGGCTCGCCGCCCCAAAATCGGCTCATCGACAAGTCCCTTAAGACCCGGTTTCAGGGTAAGGAGATGGCCGCCGAGGTTACCGCTATCCACTGAGGAAATGTACGTCGGCAACAGGGGCAAAAGCGTTTGCGTATCGTACCAGTTAAAAAAATGGCCGCGGAAACGCTCCAGGGTTTCCATGGTGCGCAGGGTGTTGGCCGTCCGTTCGATCAGCACTCCAACGGAAATATAGCCAAAATCATAGGCAGAAAGGTTGGCAAGTAACGACAGGCCGATGTTGGTGGGCGAGGTTCGGTGGGCGATCACGCCGACCGGGTGTTCCTGAAAATTATCGGGGAGCAGCCAATGATCGTCCGGGCCGAGGAAGGTCTCGAAAAAGGCCCAGGTTTTACGGGAAAGACGGCGCAGAAAGAGGTTCTGGTCCGCCGTCAAAGTATCCGGTCGGCGGGCAAGCGGTCGACTGATCCACCAGGTGATAACGGGAGAGGCAAACCACAGGAGGAGAATCGGCCCGGCCACCAACAGGACGATTGGTTGCAGCAGGAAAAGACCAACGGCAACAAGGATAGCCAAGGCCGGTCCGCTCCACATGGTTCGACAGGAGGCGATGAGACCATTGTCATCACTTTGCCCGGAAGCGCCGGAAGGGCTCCATTCGAGCAGTCGCCGATGGCTGATCAGCAAACGCCAGAGTGTCCGCAACATGGCATCGAGACTGAAAAACGCCTCAAAGGGTAGACATACCAGGGTGAAGGCTGCCTGGAGGCAAAACTTGCCGGACGCCTGCACGGTTGTCCGTAGATGCTGACCGAGAGTCACTTCAACCGGCTTTTGCAGAACACCGAGAATCGAGGCGAAAAGTGAGGGCGCCAGTATGCCGCCGATCACCGTCAGGGTCCAGAACCAGGCAGGTGCCAACACGGTCCAGCCGAGCAGCAAGAGGAGGGTGAAGGCCGCCGGCGTCACACTGCGTCGCAGATTGTCAAAAATCTTCCAGCGGGACAGCATCGACAGTCGATTTCTCCGCAGCTTGCCGGCCGGACCGGGAACAAGGGGCAGTGTCCAGCAGCCAATCTGCCAATCACCGCGAATCCATCGATACCGGCGTTTTACATCGACACTGTAGCGGGATGGATACTCTTCATACAGCTGCACGTCACTGAGCAGGCCAGCCCTGGCATAACAGCCCTCAAGGAGGTCGTGGCTGAGAATGAGGTTGTCGGGAAAACGTCCATTCAATGCTTGTTCAAAAGCATCAACCTCATATATACCTTTGCCGATAAATGACCCTTCACCAAACAGGTCCTGGTACACATCGGAAACGGCCCGGGTATACGGATCAATGCCGGGATCGCTGCCGCACAAGCCGACATATCGCGAACGAGGCGTCCCAGACAAACTCTCGGCCACCCGTGGCTGAAGTATTCCGT
>JAABQY010000210.1 GCA_011391225.1 Desulfobulbaceae bacterium
CGCTTCCTTAATCCCTAAGGTCTTGGCGCTTTCCAATACCGCCACCTTCTGTTCCTGATTGAATTGCTTGCCTGGTTTCATAACACTTCCTCCTTGTTTGTTGAGGAAGGAGAGTGTTACCTTGTTTCAGGCCCTTTTTTCCGGATTTATAGTAGCCGATACACATAAGGGGCCGTAAAGAAATGGTGAAAATTGTAAGAGCAATTTCTTAACGGCCCCTAATCACTTGAGCCAAACTTCAACCCGGCGGTTTTTCCCTTGCCGGAGGTCGAAAGATTTGCTGCAACCTTTCGATGGTTTTTAAAAAAGGAAGATTATACAGGAATGAGATTTTCATTAAGATTCTGTTGTCCGGCACCTTCTATCTGATAAATAGATCAGAGAATATTGCTGGCCAGTTCCGCCAACTCCGAACGTTCACCTTTGCGCAGGTCGATGTGGGCATAAATTTTCTGTCCCTGCATTTTATCGATGAGGGTGCGCAGCCCGTTCGAATGGATACCAAGATAGGGATGATCGATCTGGTTGATGTCCCCGGTCAGCACTATTTTCGTGCCCTCGCCGGCCCGGGTGATGATGGTCTTGACCTCATGCGGTGTGAGATTCTGTGCTTCGTCGACGATCATGAACATCTTCACCAGGCTGCGGCCACGGATATAGGCGAGAGGTTCGATAGCCAGTTTGTCGCCGTCCAGCATTGCCCGCAGCCGCTGGAACATTTCGCTCTTTTCCGGAAACTGCCCGCTGATGACAGCGAGATTGTCATACAGCGGTTGCATAGAGGGCTTTATTTTTGCGGCGATATCGCCAGGAAGAAAGCCGAGATCCTTGTTCGATAGGGGGACTATGGGGCGGGTCAGGAGGATCTGCCGGTATTCGGATCGGCTCTCAAGGGCGGCCGCCAGGGCGATCAAAGTTTTGCCGGTTCCCGCCTTGCCGGTTATAGTTACCAGTTTGATGTGTCGATTGAGCAGGGCATCGACGGCGAAGATCTGCTCGGCATTGCGTGGGCTTATGCCATAGACGCTTTGTTTTTCGACCCGTTTGATGACATATTCATTTTCTTTATCACCACCTGCAAAATAGGTCGCAAGCACTGATTTTTTGCCGTTACGAAGGACCAGATATTCGTTGGCGTGAAGAGGTGTGGCGGGAACATAGTCAAGGCTGGTGAGTTGTCCTTCCGGTTTTGAGAGTTTGACCAACAATTCGCTGGGCAGGCCTTCGGCGAAGTGGCATCCGGAGTAGAGATGGCTTGGGTCACGAACGTAATCGGTGGTGTAGTCCTCAGCCATCAGTCGGACGGAGCGGGCTTTCATCCGCAGATTGACGTCTTTGCTGACGAGGACGACGGCGTGGTTCTTGTGTTTTTGCGAAATGTGGTAAGCGATATTGAGGATGCGGTGATCCTTTTTCTCGGCATTGGGAAAGACCAGCTGCAGGTCGGCGTGCATTTCTTTATCGAGGCGAATGGCCAGCATGCCCTTGCCTTCACCCAAGGTCATATTGCCGTTGAAAAGCTTGCCGTTACTCAGCTTGTCGATTTCTCTGACAAATTCCCTGGCATGGTGATTGATGATTTGCGTACCCTTTTTGAACTGATCGAGTTCCTCAAGGACCGGGATCGGGATGATAATATCGTGTTCCTCGAAGTTGTAGATACAGGAACTGTCGTGGAGGATGACATTGGTATCAAGGATGAAAACCTTTTTCTTTTTTTGCATGGCATTATGCTCTTTTGTCGGGGGTGCACTGTGTGGGAATTGAATATCACTCAAGAATTGTCTCTTCCATATAGCGTTTTCTTTTCTGCTCCTTGAGCTTATGGATATCGACGATGACCAGACCATCAACACAGTTATTGAAGGCCGGATCAATGTTGAAATCAAGAAAAGTCACGCCGCCTGGGTCGCAGAGTTCGGCATACTGCTTATACAGTGGCGGTATCGCCGTGCCGAGATTCGCCAGCAGTGATTTGAGCCTGCGTAAATCAGCCCGGTAATCACCGCCGGTGAATTCCCCCGCCAGGGTGGCAAGCGGCAGGGAGAAATTGAAGGGGTTGCGGGAACAGGAGATATCGCTTGCTCCTGCAAAGTAGAGTTTATAAAAATAGACCAGGAGTTCTCTTGCCAGACCGGGCATGGCATTGCTGATGCTGACCGCCCCGAAGAGAAAGCGGTATTGCGGGTTTTTTGCGAGATATGCGCCAATCCCGTACCAAAGATAATCAAGGCTGCGTTTTCCCCAATAACGCTGCTGCACAAAGCTGCGGCCGAGTTCCAAGCCCTCTTGCAAAAATGGTGATGATGCCGCATCAAATTTAAAGAGACTGGCGGAATAGAGACCGTCGGGGCCTTTATCGCCAACAATTTTTCCGGCATCGACAAAGCGGTACGCCCCGGCGATTTCCAGATCCTCTTCGTCCCAGAGAATGAGATGTTGGTAATACCAATCGAAGTGGTCGAAATCGCGACGCTTGCCGCTCCCTTCGCCGACCGCACGGAAGGCCTGCTCGCGCAGTCTGCCGATCTCCCGCATGACCGGTGACGAATCAACCGGCTCAAAGAGATACATGGTCTTGCCGTCCGGGGTACTACCGAGTCTCTCACCCTGATTGATCGCCCGCTTCAAATCGGTCTTGCGTTCCGGACGAGCAATGGCCGACTCGGTGACAAAAAGGGGCCTCTTTCCTTGTCCGATCCGATACAGATGTTTTTTAAACAGCTTAACCTTGTCGCTGCGATGGATTGCCATGTCGCTGTATGCCCCGTAGGGAATAATCGCGCCGATGGTCATACGGAGCTGCTTTCTTTCCTGGCGAAACATCTCGCCGACCAGCATTATGGTTGAAAGCGGTTTTGCCAGGATTGAGGCGAGATAGAAGGAGACGGAATTTTGCCCGGCGATATGGATGGGCAGGATGGGGGCCTTGGCAGTTTCGGCAATTTTCAGAAATCCCCGGTGCCATGACCCGTCTTTGATGCCCTGAAGACCGAACCTGCTGACCTCGCCTGCCGGAAATATGATGACTGCCTGCTCACCGGCGAGGGCCTCGGTTATGCGTTCGATATGCTTTTTTCGGCTTGTTCCCGTTATGTTCTGCACGGGCAGGAGCAAGGCGCGCAGCGGCGCGATTGCCATCAACAGCTCGTTGGCGACAATCTTCACATCGGAGCGTATTCCATGGACGAGTTTCAAGAGGGCAAAGCCGTCGAGGGAGCCGATCGGATGGTTGGCAATGATCATTACCTTGCCGGAAGCCGGGATGTTTTCCCGCTCGGTATCGGACACGGCAAAACTGAAGCGGAAATAGTCGAATACCTGCTCGATGAACTCGATGCCATGCAAATGGGGATACGCTTCGGCAAAGTCGAGAAAGGCCTGTTCGTGGAGGAGTTGCCGCAACAGGGTTTTGATGATCGGACCACTGATTTTGCGATTGTTCAGAGCGGGGTAATGGTCGGTTACTACCTGATCAATTGTAAACATGGCACCCGTTTTTGTTTAGTCAGCCCTGCTCAGGCTGATGCTTTTAATGACAAGATGATGTCGATTCGCATTCGAATTAACAATGTGCCGGCGGTGTCCAGCGTGACGATCTTTCGGAATGAGACCACTCTCCCCCGCCGAGAAAGCGGTATCCAGATGGAGAATGCCTGAGAAATGTTATGGAAATAATAGAATGAGTATAAATATTGATGAGGAACAACCGAAGATTTCCTGCCCGTTTTTCGGCAATCAATATTTAAACAAATCGTAACTGTATCCCAATAATCGTCACATATCACTCAGGACAGACAAGGCATTTTAGCTGTTACTTCTACCAATCAAGGGCCTGATCAAGCAGCATGACATTCCGTTCGATATTGTTTTTGACAATTATTCACAACACCAGTTGGAGAAATGCCACGAATCCTGTTCTGAAACAATTTCCTGCTGAACAGATTCCTTTTATCCATCTCAAAAGGTTGCAAAGCTACGGGGTGTATGTCGCGAGAAAGCTAAAGTAAATAAACGGAGAACGTAAAAGCCGAAAAACTGCAACGAGTAACTTAAAATCCCTGCCGTGTCTCCTCCATCAAAGCTTTTCAGTCAACCTCCGGTGTGCACCTCTTGATTGAAGGGCAGCAGCATAATCTCATCCTACCTAATGTTGCAGATCCGTTCTTATCATATTCAGAACAACCATCTCAGTATAATCAAAACTATGAGCAACCCTCCTTTCGTTAACTTTTAGTAATAGTCATTTAACCGTCTTCTAACACAAACAAAATCAGCAGCAGATAAATAGAGAGGAAGTAAGGTAACCGACAACATCCACTCTGGCTGTCAATGAATCTTTATCAGCTCAAAGCCCTTGATGCCCTGGCCACCTACGGCACCTGTCTGCAGGCGGCCAGGGCCCTCGGCGTCACTCAGCCCGCGGTCTCAACGCAACTGCGTAAGCTCCAGGACACCTACGGGGTCAAGCTGTTCAACCGCTGGGGCAAACAGGTCGAATTCAGTCCGCTGGGAAAAACCCTGGTGCTGAAAGCCCGGACCATCCTCCGCCTGCTCGACGATTTCGAGGCGACCGTTGATAGTGCCGGCCGGCTGGAATCGGGGCAACTGGCAATCGGTTTGTCCTGCCACTATTTCGTCATGGACATGCTGGCCGAATTCATGAAGCGTCATCCCGGCGTCACCCTTCGTGCACAAATCGGCGATTCGTTGACCCTGATTGATGAGGTCCTGGCCTGCCGGCTCGACCTGGCCGAAATAACCG
>JAABQY010000211.1 GCA_011391225.1 Desulfobulbaceae bacterium
ATATTCTGGGTGGCAAGGAGGGCATCTTCCGCCGGGCAGCTGACCGCTTTCCGATTAGTGACCAGGATTGTTGCCGTTGCCCCATGAAAAAGCATATCTCTCCCCTCTTCGTCCCATTGCCGCAAGGCCTCGGCGACTGAAATATAATAGTTGCGATAATAGCGTCCAAGACTGTCGCCAGCAAAGATCTTGACCACACCGCGCAGGAGTGGATTTGCCGCCATGCGGTTGAGTTTTCGGTAATACCTGGAGACCAAAGAACCGAGCGCCAGAACATCCTCGCGACCGGGGAGAATGACAAAATTCCAGCCCTGATCATTGGTGCCCGAGGGAGCGGTCGTGCCGATCTTCACCAGATCGAGAAGCATTGCCAGAGGCACGGTGGCCTCCTGATATTTCCGGCATGAGCGCCGGGAACGCATCAAGGCAACAAGCTCCGAGCTGTTACTTGTGCCGGGAAGCACCACCTCAGGATTTTCCAGCATAGTGACCAAGCCAAGCGAAGGACTCTGCCCGAGCGTCATAATCGCCCCCTCCGGACAGACCGCCCGGCAATGGTCGCAGAGAAAGCAGACCTCGCCGCTGTGCTTGGCCGCACCGTCTTTTACGCTGATTACCCGATATGGACAAATTGCCTCACAGAGACCACAACCCGTGCATTTTTGTTGATCGATGATTACCTGTTCATGCATCGTATTTTTACTCCCCATGGAGTTGACTGTGGTGTATGAAAAGAGTCCTGCCCGTACCTGAATATTGATCTTCTATTAGCTGGAAACATTGCCTCGCCTATGATCCTTTTTCTTAAAAGCTGGCGGCAGAAAAGTCGTTACCTGGTGGTCCTGCGCGTCTGCCTGCCGCTGGTCATCAGTCTTTCGGCCACCACCCTGATGGAATTCACCGACCGGGTCTTTCTTGCCAACTACAGCCTTGACGCCATCTCCGCCGCCCTTCCCGCCGGCATCACTTCCTATCTGCCCATAGCCTTTTTCGGCGGTGTCGGCGGTTACGCCGGGGTCTTCATCGCCCAGTATACCGGGCGGGGAGAAGAGCGCAAGATAGGCTGCGTATTGTGGCAGGGTATCCATTTCACCCTCGCCTCCGGCCTGCTTCTCTGGCTGCTTGGAGCTTTTGCGGCAAAACCGCTCTTCGCCCTTGCCGGCCACCCGCAAGGGGTTCGGGAACTCGAAGAGATTTACTTTTCCATTCTTTGCAAGGGCGCCGTTCTTCACGTGGCGATGGTGACTCTCGCCACCTTTTTCACCGGTCGAGGTATAACGAGGCCGGTGATGATTACCACCTTTCTTGGAGTTTTTGTCAATATTCCCCTCGATTATGCCCTGATTTTCGGCCACTGGGGGATGCCGGAAATGGGTATCAGGGGGGCCGCCATCGCAACGGTAGCGGCCTGGGGCACAAATGTTATCTGTCTTGTCGGGTTGATCTTCACCAAGGAAAACAATCGCCGCTTCGAGGTTTTAAAAAACTTTCACTTTGACCGTAAAATCTTCATCCGACTGATGCGCTTCGGAGTTCCAGGCTCACTGCAGTTTACCATGGACATCCTGGCTTTCACCCTGTTTATTCTCCTCGTCGGTCGCATCGGACTGGCCGAGCTGGCGGCAACCAACATCGTCCTCTCCATCAATGCCTTGGCCTTCATGCCCTCGATGGGGGTTTCCCAGGGCATGAGCATTCTTGTCGGTCAGGCCCTGGGCCGAGGCAAACCCGGCCTTGCCTCGACATATGTTGCCAGCGGCTGCCATCTTCTTATGCTCTACATCCTGGTTATCGATCTGGTCTTCATCTTTGCCCCCGATCTCGTCCTCTCGCCCTTCCTCGCCGCCGGCCAGGCCGCCACCACCCACCAGACGGTACTCCAACTCAGCCGATCGCTGTTGCACATTGTTGCCGCCTACCTGTTTTTTGACGCCCTGTATATGGTCTTCAGCGGCGCCCTTCGCGGTGCCGGCGACACTCGCTTCATGATGCTGGCCATCGCCGTGGTTTCACCAGTCTGCCTGATTCTGCCGGTGTATATCGGGGTCGAATACCTGCAGATCAGTGCCCATAGCGCCTGGCTCTGGGTGCTGTGCTTTGTCACTGTGCTCTTTCTCCTCTCTGCCTGGCGTTTTTGGCGAGGGGCCTGGAAAAAAATGCTGGTTATTGAGGACAAGAAACAGGTGTAGAAGAAAGGCCTGCCAGCCGAAGCGCTGAAAATAGTGAGGTCCATGATTATTGCCGTGTGACATTTTCACTCCCCGCAGTATGCCAGAAGAGAAAGGCAAGAGCCAAAGAATTCACAGAAAAAATAAATCCCCCTGAGACTCCTTGAAACTAGAGGACGTTGCCCGAAGGAATTTGGCTTTCGGCTATCCTCTCTTCTTGATCAACGAGTTCATCGATTTCCCGCTGCCAGTAGTCAAGCGTGCCGAAATCATCGATGGCTCTGGTTATCCCGTCCGCCTCGACCTGGTGAGCGCACCAAGCCATATAGTGGATAAAGCGCATCGCCCTGAGCGGTTCAATCAGGCGCAGCGTGCGGCGATCAAAGGGCCGAAAGGTCTCATAACCTTCCAAAAGAAGATCAAGTTCGACGGCCGCCTCATCAACCGCTCCAGGCAGCAGCATCCAGATGTCCTGGACCGGCGGCCCCATGGCCATATCATCGAAATCAATAAGATAAAAGGATTCGCCAGGGCGGTGGATAATATTGGAGAAGTGGCAATCCCCATGAATACGGATGGATTTGCTCTGCAGAAAGAGCGGCTCGATCTTGTCGATTATCCTCATAACTGTGCTCTTGAGAAGTGGCTTGAGCTCCTCTGCGACACAGGCCGAACCAAGCAGGTAGTTGAGCTGGTCAAGGGTTGAGAGACGTGGCCTCAAGGTAATGCGGTTTTTTGCCTTGCCAGCCTCGCCGATCTTATGGACCCTGCCGAGCAGACGGCCAATCTGCAGCCATTCGTCATCGGTGAATTCATCACTGCTCCGCCCGCCACATTTTGGGAAAACGGCAAAGAGCAGCTTGTCGCTCTCGGCAAGCGTCTCACCGGTCTGAAAGAGAAGGGGGACGATTACCGGAATCTCCTGTTCTGCCAATTGCCTGAGGAATGTGTGCTCATCAAGGATGGTTTTTTTCGACCAGCGACCGGGACGGTAAAATTTCACCACCATCCGTGCGCCCTCTGCGGTTTCGATCTCAAACACCCTGTTGATATAACTATTTAATGGGCGAAAAAGATTGTTGCAGTTAAGCCCCAGCTCCTTTTCCACCAGATTCAGCACCCGGTCCGGCCCCAGATCGTGAAAACCACCGGTTATATCTTTCTGCTGAACGGTCATAATTACCTTCCTTCTTGAAAAAGCCCTGCGGCTATGGTCGGAAATGATCCATCGATCCGGCAAAATACCTGGCTTTTCGCGCAAATTGTTAGACCCTTTGACCCGGGTTTCTATGCATGAGCTTTGCTCCGACAACGATAGTCATAGTAACACGGCACAATCATTTACGAAAGCCACTGTTTTTCCCGGCGAGCTTCCCGGACAAGCGGGTTGAACTCTTTATGAAGAAGTTCAGGTGAAAAGCTTGTGACATTGGCCGGAGACGGTGTATCATTTCTTCCTCTCTGCCCCTTTTGATACGGAAAAAAAAATGACTATCGCCCCACAGCCCTGCCAAGCACTTGCCGAACTGCCCCAACCAACCATCAAAAGCGGCGGCTACTGCCGGAAATGCCGATGCGAACACCGGCTAGGCCAGGGCAATACCCTTTCCTCGTGCCAACACCTTATGGGGCTTTTTACCGAGCATGGTACCATCGACCTTTTCTCCGGCGGGGCGCCTGGTGCGCCGACACTGGCAACGGACTGGTTGTTTGGTCCGGCGCGGGGCAAGATGTTTGGTATTTTGGATTGTGTTGGGCCGGACGGGGCGACTACCACCCTCCGCGCCTTCTCCGGACAATACAATGGCCATTGGCTCGCTGATGGCTGGGTGCCGCCGCTCTTTGATGTTGATGAATTTCTCGCCCAGAGCCAGGCCACAGAACCGCTGATCAAGGCCCTTGGCCTCCAGATCGACGCCTGCCGAGGTCATGGCGGCAGATGGCTGGCACTGAGAAAAGAGCGCCGCCACCTTTCTCGGCAGCTGATGCAGGAACTCCACGGCCTCTACCGGCTCACCAACTTCCGCGAAGAGACGGCCACCCTCGGCGAGGTCTTTCTCGGAAGTACCGGCATCCCGACCGGGACCGGTGACTGCTGCGCCCCGAAATTGTTAAATTATGCAGCCAGGCACAAATTGCGGCCTGTCGGCTTAAGTGAGTTTTACTGGGGGCGGGAAAACCACTCCGGAACCCGGCGACAGGGTTCTCTATGTGGGTCGTGTGAGGACAAATGCCGACCGATTCTCGGATTCATGCTCTGTGGTCTGGATATGTGAGTTTTCGCGTATGCAGATCAGATTGCTGTAAAAAGACATTTTTCTACCTAAAAATTTGTATAATCCGTTCCAAAAGAGTAACCTTCAACCAGCGGATCAAAAGCCTTCGCTTCAGGATGTCCATATAAAACACCGACATCTGTTGAAACAATTTTTTCCTGTCATCGCATAAACTATCATTGGGCGAAAAACGCGGCTCACTCACATTTTTTAATTGTCCACGGTTTGCCCTTACTCGACGTTTTGTTATTTATGGATAGTTCACAGAAAGACCAACAAGAAATACCCCCT
>JAABQY010000212.1 GCA_011391225.1 Desulfobulbaceae bacterium
AATGCCACAGAAAGCAAAAAAAGCTCTTTCAGAGGCGGTACTGTCGTCAAGGCTGTCTCGGCATTGGAGTTTTAGCCCGGCTAGAGAGGCATGATAGACGGGTATTATTTTGAAGGTACTTTTGAGAAACCTGCTGAATTGCTCGGCCTGTTCCTTATTCTTTTCATTAATGCCGGTAAGAAGAAAGAGATTACAACGATGCAGCGCTGAAAATGGTTCTCTCAGGATGCCTCCGGGAAAAACCCTTTTGTTTCCAGCAAGTCCTGTACCATCAAAAAGAACTATATCAATATCTCGCTTGATGGCAAGGTGTTGAAAGCCATCATCGAGGATAAGCACATCAACGTGAAATTCTTCAATTGCCAGGCGACAGGGGTGAAGGCGACGGGGGCCAGTGAGAACAGGCACCCCTGGTAGAGCCTCGGCAAGCATATAGGGCTCATCACCGGCCTCTTCAGGTGGAAGAAATATGCTGTGACCATCTGAGACCACATTGGCTTTAAGCCTCGCCTTCCCACCGTATCCGCGGCTGATAATAGCCGGATGAAAGCCTTGCTGCAAAAGGAGTTTTGCCAGATGGCGAACGGTGGGCGTTTTCCCGGTACCTCCCCATACCAGGTTGCCGACAGAGATGACTGGGACAGGCAAAATATTCTGCCGAAAAACTCCCAGCTTATACATTTTTTCCCTGATGATCATAGTCAGTCCGTAAAAAGGACTCAAGGGACGACCGAAAAAAAACAATAATTGCAACCTGTTTAACATGGCAACGAAGCAGAAATCGGTTTAAGCACAAGGAAATTTCACTTTAGATTTTGCAAAATATAACGTAACAGACTAATATCATTTTCCAGGGTGATATGCTCGCCCTTTCCGATATGTTTTTTGTTAAGCTTCCGAAGTCACGGAGTATTGTAATCAATAACTGAAAAGGGAGGAAAAAAATGAAGTTTACTGTAAGTGGAAAAATTCTTTCAACCGCCGCATGTGTAATGCTCGCCCTATCAGCCCCTGCACTGGGCGTCGCTGCGGATACCATCAAATTCGGTATTGCCGGACCGCATAGTGGCGACCTCGCACCTTATGGCCTGCCCTCCGTAAGTGCCGCGAAACTGGTCATTGACAAGGTTAATGCTAATGGTGGTATCAAAGGTAAAAAAATTGAAATTCTGCAGGAAGATGACGTCTGCAAACCGGAGATTTCAACCAATACCGCAACTAAATTAGTGTCAAGTGGCGTTCAAGTAGTTCTTGGACATATCTGTTCCGGAGCAACCATAGCCGCGATGCCGATATACAAAGATGCCGGAATACTGGTGATGTCGCCCTCGGCTACCAGTGATGAATTAACAAGTAGCGGTAAATACCCGAACTTTTTCCGCACCATCGCTCCGAATGCCCTGCAGTCACCGGCAATGATCGATTTCGCCATTAATAAACTCGGCAAAAAGAAAATAGCTATCATCCATGATAAAGGCGACTACGGCAAACCTTTGGCCGAAGGGGCCAAGCTCCATGTTGAAAAAACCGGAAAAGGCCAGGTAGTCCTGTTTGAAGGCATCACCCCAGGAGCCCCGGATTATTCGGCAATAGTTCAAAAAATCAAGGAAGCAGGCGCAGAAGTTGTGGTCTTTGGCGGGTACCATCCCGAGGCCTCGAAAATCGTCTCGATCATGAATAAAAAACGTCTGGGCATAAAATTCGTATCCGATGACGGCGTAAACGGTGATGCTTTCATCAAGCTCGCAGGTGAGGATGCCGAGGGTGTTTATGCTACAGGCCCTCAGGACACCTCAGCCAATCCCCTTGCTCTCAAAGCCAAAGAAGAGCATAAAAAAGCCTATAATAGCGATCCCGGAATGTTTTTTGATGGAGCCTATGCTGCGACCGTGGTTATGCTCAATGCCATCGAAAAATCGGGTTCAACCAAACTCGAAGATCTGAAGAAAGTACTGCAGGCCGACAAGGTCGATACCCCTGTCGGTGCCATCAATTTTGATGCAAAAGGCGATGCCGTTGGTTTAGGTTATTCAATGTATGTTGTTGAAAAAGGTAAATATATCGTAGTTAAATAACAGCTTTTTTCACCTTTATCATATCTGAAGCAAACTATACAGTTCTGTTTGCTTCAGATATTTTTTTATTCAGGCATGGACTATTTCATTGAACTCCTTTTCAGCGGGTTAACCAGAGGCTCCATCTACGCTCTTATCGCCTTAGGGTATACGATGGTTTACGGTATAATCGGCCTTATCAATTTTGCCCACGGCGAGATTTATATGATAGGGGCTTTTACTGCCTTTATTGTCGCGACAGTTCTTTCTATCTATGGTTTTCCCCTCCTGGCGATCGTAATAATAGCCGGCATCGCTGCAGTCGTTTGGGCCAGTTCCTATGGCTATACAATAGAAAAAATTGCTTATAAGCCACTTCGCCACGCACCGCGTTTATCACCACTCATCAGCGCCATCGGCATGTCGATTTTTTTACAAAACTATATTCTCCTGGCTCAGACCTCTGATTTTCTGCGATTTCCCAGACTGATCCCTGACTTTGCCTTTATGGAACCAATTGCTCATATTATCGGTTCAACTGATCTGGTAATTTTGGTGACGACGGTCGTCGTTATGGTAGCTCTAACTTTCATTATAAAATTCACCCTCATAGGTAAAGCCATGCGGGCCACTTCGCAGGATAGAACCATGGCAATGCTTGTCGGCATCAATGTCAACTGGGTCATTTCCGCGACGTTTATTATCGGTTCAGGGCTGGCTGCGATTGGCGGTTTGCTCATTGCTTCACATATAGGCCAGATTAACTTTTATATCGGTTTCCTCGCCGGAATCAAGGCTTTTACTGCGGCTGTTCTCGGTGGTATCGGTTCCATTCCCGGAGCCGTCCTCGGCAGCCTCATACTGGGCCTCACCGAAAGCTTTGCAACCGGCTATGTTTCCAGTGATTATGAGGATGTGTTCGCTTTTTCGCTGCTCGTTCTGATTCTCATCTTCAAACCTTCCGGCCTTCTTGGCAAGGCAACTAACCAGAAAGTGTAAAACTGCTATGGATGTATTCAAAGAACTGAAAAAAGGTGTGTTACTATCACTTTGGTTCGTTTTTCTCACTTTTCCAGTTATGGTCATCAAGGTTGATCATATTGCCAGAACCGTTACATGGCGTTGGGAAAACGCTCTATATATGGCTGTTGGCACCTTTTTTATCTATTTTGTTGTACAACTTTTCCGCAAAAAGCAGGAAAATAGAAAGGAAGGTCAGGACAGTAAGGAGCCGTCCCTGTCTATCATCCATAGAATTCTCCTGCATCGCAGTCAACGCAACGTGCTTTTAGCTTTCATTGCTGTCGTTGCCATCCTCTTTCCGCAATTTCTATCTATATATCAAACCAATGTTATGACCACTGCCTTGATGTATGTGGTGCTGGGTTTGGGACTCAATATCGTAGTCGGGCTCGCCGGTCTTCTCGATCTGGGTTTCGTCGCCTTTTATGCAGTGGGGGCCTACACCTATGCCCTCTTAAACCTGCATTTCGGTCTCGGCTTCTGGACTGTTTTGCCGCTTGGAGGTCTTTTAGCCGCAACGTTTGGCATCCTCCTGGGCTTTCCCGTTCTTCGCCTTCGCGGCGATTATCTGGCCATTGTCACCTTGGGATTTGGTGAAATCATTCGCCTCGTTCTCGAAAACTGGGGAGAATTCTCCAAAGGACCAAGCGGCATTTCCGGCATTTCCAGACCGAGTTTTTTCGGAGTTGAGATGAGTCTTGAATCATCGATAATTTATATCTATTATCTCATGGTTCTTCTAGTCATTTTTACCATTTTCGTGGTCAACAGATTACAAGATTCTCGCCTTGGTCGCGCCTGGATTGCCCTTCGTGAAGATGAAATTGCCTGCCAGGCCATGGGCGTTGACAAACGCAAAACCAAACTTGTAGCCTTCTCGCTTGGGGCTTTCTGGGCCGGAATCATGGGGGTAGTATTCGCCGCCAAAACCACCTTTGTTAATCCAGCAAGTTTCACCTTTCTTGAATCGGCAATAATTTTAGCAATAGTCGTGCTTGGTGGCATGGGCTCTATCGTTGGTGTCCTTTTCGGTGCACTTATTCTCATTCTTATGCCTGAATACCTGCGTGCTTTGTCACAATACAGGATGCTTGCTTTTGGGGCCATCCTGGTATGCATGATGGTTTTTCGACCGCAAGGGTTAATTGCCAACATCCGTCGCACCTATACCTTTAAGAAGAAAACTCCGAACTCATTAGCCAAATGACACAACAACCGATTCTTGACGTAAGCGGGTTGACCATGGATTTCGGTGGGATTCGTGCCTTGAACTCCCTTGATCTCGATGTCAAGAGTGGGGAGATAGTTGCCCTCATTGGTCCAAACGGCGCCGGGAAGACCACCTTTTTTAATTGCATAACTGGAATATATACGCCAACTGAGGGTAATATCTGGCTGACCCAGCCGGACGGCAGGAAAATCACCCTCAATGGCTTGAAACCCAACCAGGTAACCGAGAAAGGTCTTGCCAGGACATTTCAGAACATTCGACTCTTTTCGAAGATGACTGTTCTTGAAAATGTCATGATCGGTCGGCATTGTCGAACCAAAGCATTTATTTTCGGTGCAATTTTCAGAAATAAAGAAACGCTGCGTGAAGAACAGGGTATTCTTGAAACGAGCTATGCCATACTTGAAAAAGTCGGTCTGGCAAA
>JAABQY010000213.1 GCA_011391225.1 Desulfobulbaceae bacterium
GCAGGAGAAGAAAATATTGTTTTTTCAATGCCAAAATGGTGGTGCTGCAACGGTTGCTCGTTTACCTCGCCTTTACAGCTTTATTGCAAATGAAATTCCTTATATTTGCAGGATATTTTTCGACCATCTCCTTCGGGTGGGATAGACAAATAAATGACTTTTTTCCTTGGAGGTAAGAAAGATTATTCACGACGGCTACCATGGCTTGCTACCCGTTTCCCCTCCCATTGATGGTGATAGTGATTATCGTCAAGCCAGGACTCGGCGCAC
>JAABQY010000214.1 GCA_011391225.1 Desulfobulbaceae bacterium
GAGCAAGACTTCCATTTTCCTGCCAAGAATTGATGACCGTGAAACCTGTCCGGACCTTTAATGATTGGTTTTTCTCCTGCACCCTCACAGTAGCGTTGCATCTGCTGGTTATTCAGACCGCCGCTCTGCCCCCTGGCAACTATTTTTTCCCCTTTGTCGGTGACATCGATGAGAAAGTAGAGCAATTGGATGAAAACCCAGGGACAGGGCGTGCACCCGGAGATGATGTGCTAGCCACCAAAGGTTCGCCGATTAAGGTGGCCCCCGGATCTCCCGACGACCATACCTCTGCCATTCCCTACCGGCATGCGGCGCGCCCAAAAACGCTGTCATCTTCGCGGACAAAAACCGGCGAAGCCATGTCGCAGCTGGTTCCGCTCTTTGTCTCGGAGAAAACCGGATATCGGTCGCTTTTGCGACAAACCCAGGTTCCACGGCTTACACCCCCACTCTCTTCCGCCTCGACCATTCCCCCCAGACCGGAAAAGAGCCTGGGGCTGGAGGTGGAAGAAGACGCTGCGGCCGTTCTTCTCGGTAATGTTTTTAATGACGCTGTCCCGGCAACCTCAGGATATGCCGGCCTGCTGCGCGCTGAAGCGGAGTTCCTCAGAGCCTTGCGGGAGGACATAGCCGATGGCCGCCTGGACATGGCCTTTTCCACTTTTATCATCTCCGCCGAATATTTCCACCTCAGTCGGGCCCTGATGCCGCTCGGCCAGCAGCCCTCTTTTACCCTGGAGGAGGCGATGGCAAAACATGGCGAGCGTTTGCAAAGGGTGGGAGAGGGGCTGCCGAAAGATCTCGACGGCTATTCGCTGGTGATGCTGTTGCAGAGGTATGCCGAAAATAAATTTTATCCCGGCAACGGCAGCGGCATGCTTCTCGATTCCCTTTTTCACTTTCAAAACGACTGTGAGGGCGGCACCAAGGAAGTTCTTGCCTACCTGCAGGCGCTTTATCCCGCTCTTATGCTGGGGTCGAACCGAGGCATGCTGCAAACGACCACCGGCGAGTTGATCGGCCATATGCAGGTCTTTATCGGCCCCGGTCTGGCCGCTAGCAAGATCAGCGACAGCGACCGGGGGTTGATCGTTGAGACGACCAGGGTGAGCCGCGACTCGGTGCTGCCGTACGGGTCGGGGGAGGTCTTTCCTCTTGAGGATTTTGTCGTGCGTTATTATCCCGAGATTGTCGCCGGCACACCCCTCGCCGCACTCGTGTCCGGCGGGGAGCAGTTGGCGGCCGATACGGTCGCAAGAATTGTCGGAACCAGCGATAGTCCGCTGAAGATGAGCTACGGGGCAAGCACCACCCTTCTCGCCGAGCAGTTTTACGATCTTGCCAATATCCGCACGCAGAGAATCGAAAATGAGTTCCTGCGCAGCAACATCCCGAGCTGTAACCCGCGCATAGATCCGACCAAGATCGACCGAACCAACCTGTTCAGCAATTTTGTCGCCATCGACCGCAAGCTGCGCAAGAGCCTCATCGGCCATTACCTCGCCGACCTGCAATACTGGGATAATCAAGTCATGCCGCAGTGGCGTGAGCCGGCCTTTCTCGCTACCTATGACGACCTGGTGGGCAGTCTGCTTGGTGAAAACAGAGATGCATCCGGGTATATAGAGGTCGATGCCGAAAACTCGGTCCCCTTCCGCAGCCTGCAAAGCCACGGCCGTTTTCTTAAAGCGCTGCTGGATGATGCCGAGCAGGCCAAGAACCGTTATGCCGGGACCGGGCGTCAGGAATGTACCAGGCGAGCGGTGCTCGATGATCGACTTCTCGGTTATCTGTTCAAGGTCCCTGAGGGGCCCGGCCTGTTTTTCCTGCCGGAGCCGGATGAAAACCTGCGCTGGGATGATTTTCTCGGAGCTGTTGTCGGTGATTGTCTGGCCGTGCCGGCGGCGGCCGGCAAGCCGAGCGTGCTCGGTGCGCTTGAAGAAGAGACCAGCGGCGGAGAAACCTCGTTGCGCAAGGAGTTGTACAAGCGGGCAAGGTTGCGGAGTCTCGTTCCATTGGCTGTGAAGGACCCTCTGGAGGCAACTGCGGCAGCTCTTACTCACGTGGTGAGCGGAACCGCCGGGAACTCCGAGGCGGTCAGGGCGTTGGCCGACAGACAATCTGCTGGGAGTACGGCTGAGGAACCCAGTGTCGGCGAGACCCTGGCGGAATTCGGCAGCACCGGCATCAACAGTGGCCTGGTATGGGATATCGCCGATTTCCTTGGACCAGCCAAGGTCAGCAGCCTGTTTCTGCAATACGGCAAAAGAGCCGATCTGCACCTGACAATCCCCCGCGCCCAGGAACTGGCGGCTCAGCTGGTGGCAAGCTTCGGTGGCGGGGATGCCGCGGAATTCCTGGTCGAACTGACACGGGCGGCCGGTGATCGAAATTTGCAACTTGCCGCAGCCATAAAGCTTGGTCAGTTGCGGGGTTTGCCGGCGGCTGACATCTCCCGTCTGGCTTTAGATTATCTCCAAAGCAGCTCGGTTTTTCGGGCCGAGAATCTCCTTGCCCTGCTGCACTATGGCCTGCTTCCTGAAGACGCCCTGGCCTTTCTCCGCACGCGAGTGGGCGCACTTCTCGCCCGGTTGCCGATGCTTGGCGCCCAGCAAGGGGACGCTGACTCGAAGCCGGCAGTTTTTGTCGAACTCGCGGAGGTGGTTCAAGCCCTGCAGCAACTCCCCGACAAAGGCCTGCGGCAGATCCTCCATGATGGTCTTAGCGGCAGCCTGCTCATCGATTTTAACAGCAAATCGGCGGCTGGGAGCGGGGTGAAATCGGAGCCGGATTACGGTCTACTTTTTAATAAACTGGCGATCCTGGCCTTATTAAATGAATCGACCGGTGGAGAACAGGGCAGGGCGCAGCTGAATGTCGCCTGGATGCAGCAATATATTCGCTTTGCCGCCGATAACCCGGTTGGTAAACTGATGCTCGGTCCCCTTGCAAAAATTGCCGGTGCCGAAAATCTGGCCGCAGCAATTAGCACTGTGATTCCCAGTCAGATAGCCACTCTTGACCGTCTGCAACCGCCAGAAGCCGGAGGGGACGGCACATTGGCCGAAACCCTGCGCCAGGTCAAGGCCATTCTTGGTGATGGCAATGTCATCGTGCGCATGCTCCTTTCGGCCGATGTTGCCTTGATTCGCCGGCTCTCAGGCCTTCCTGCCGAGCAGTTTATCGGCAATACAAAGAAGAAGGCGGCTTGGTACGTGGAAAAACTCCACCGCCGCATCGTCCCGCTTATCGGCCGTGCGCTGGAGACGCCGACGCCTGCCGGAAATTCTACGGGCCGGCCGCAACAGGCCAATGCCGGGGCGGATCCGGTCGTTGCGTTTTATCTCGACGACCGGGTGCGCGAATCCTTTGCCATGCTCGCTTATCTCCAGGAAGGCGGGGATAGTGGTAACGGCGTGAAATTCAGAAGAACCCAGGATCTCGCGGCCATCAAAGACCCGACGAAGCTGCGAGTCATTGAAGGGGAGAGAAAAATCACCCGGCAGGATATGTCCCTTCTGACCCTGGCTCTCAATCCCGGCAACCAGCCGTCGGACATGCGTCGGGCCTGGGAGGAGACGCTTGTCGTCACCGGTAAACATCTGGGGCTGAACCAGCTCGATCAAGGATTGCGCCAATACCTCTTCGCCCCGCACTTCCCCTATTTGACGGAAAATGATTCCGGTTTCTTTTTCTCGCCGGAAACGGTAGAAGATCTGCATAATGCCGCCCTGTGGGGAGGAAGAAACGATATCCTCCTCAGCAGCTATCTGCATTTCCGCAATCTGCCGGGACAATTGCCGGATTGGTTGCGGCGCACAGCCATAGCGAGAAGCGAGCTCGAGCTGAAGATCATTAAAAAATTCGAGCAGCAGAGTTTTCTGCCGATGATCCTTGAGTGCGACAGCGACAAGAGCGAACTGCCCGACCCGCTGTTTCGGGCGAAATGGGCTATTCGCAAGCCCTTCGGCGAGGATATCTTTCCCGGCACCCTTCTTTTGCTGCGCCTCGGCTATTTGGAGATTACCGCCGCCGGTGAGATAGTTCGAACGGCCAAGTATGCCGGTGGATAATGCGTAACGGCTCCTAAGGAGGAAGAGGTTGAAGAGAAGTTTTCCGCAAGAGACTGAGAAAAAAACGCCGACCCTGATCCGTCAGATAGTTGCGGTGATGTTTTTTCGGCTGCTCCTCAACACCGGGCGGCGCTTCGTCTATCCCTTTGCCCCGGCTTTCAGTCGGAGCCTCGACGTTCCCCTGGCCGCCATCACCTCCATTCTTGCTACCTGCCAGATCACCTCCCTGCTCGGTCTTTTTAGTGGGCCCCTGGCTGACCGCTATGGGTATCGGACAATGATGCGCGCAGGGCTTGGCCTGCTGGCTGTCGGCATGCTGCTGTGCGGCCTGGCACCGGGTTACTGGGTGATTTTTG
>JAABQY010000215.1 GCA_011391225.1 Desulfobulbaceae bacterium
CCGAGTGTCCGGATGCGGATGGGTACGAGGAGGGTGAAGGGTTTTTCGGTTTTCTGCTGCAGGGTAAAACTCAGGGTTGAACTGTTCCCGGCGGCGGTGATCGCCACCTTTTCAACGGCAAGGTCGGGAATATCGGCCCTCTCCAGCCGTTCGCTAAAGAAGGTGTCGAGGTCGGTCTTTGCCGACGCCGCAAAACTTTGCCGCAGGTCGTCCCAGCTCGCTTTGCGATCGCGGTTGGTGGCATAAAAGAGGCGCAGCCCATCGCCGAAGGCCTGGCGGCCGATCTTTTCGCGCAGTTCATGAAAGAGCAGGGCGCCACGATTATATCCAACCGCACGTTTTGCCTCAGCCATCGCCTGGCTATGGCTGGCCGAGGCAAATGCCCGCAGGGGAATGGCAAGGTCTTTTGCAACATAGCTGAGATACCTGGTGAGAGTTTCGTTGCGGTCGGCAACACCCTCACCCTTTTCATCCCGATAAGCGTGATCGGCGAGAAAGGCGGTCAAGCCCTCGCACCAGTTGCCGGCATGGTAATCCACTTCCACCCTGTTGCCGAACCAGGAATGGACGATTTCATGGCCCAGGGAGGTGGCTTTGATAAAGGGCAGGCGCAGAACTGTCTGGCCGAGCAGGGTAAAGGTGGGAATGCCGAAGCCGGTGGGCAAACGGTTGGCAACTATGACGTAATGATTGTAGGGATAAGGGCCGATTTCCCGCTCATAGCGGTTGAGGTATTCAGTCGCCGCCAGTAGATAGCCGTCTGCGAGTTCGGCGTCTTCCGGGAAGAACATCGAGTGGACAAAAAGGTTCTCACGGACCTGTCGTTTGTGTATGGTGTACGGGCCGGCCGCGAAGTGAATGGCGGTTACCGGCTTTTCATAAACGGCCCTCACTGTTTTGCCCTGTTGCGCCAGGGGAAAGGTGTCGGACTCGGTGATTGCTGAGAATTTTTCCGGCAGGGTGGCGCTCACCCGGAAGCGCATCGGCTGGTCGGGAAGGGGATGCCAGTTGCTGGTGAGCGAGATGCCCGCGGGGCTGATCAGGTTGTCGGCTTCGCCAGCCACGTTTTTTGTGTAGGAAATAAAAAGCGTGCGACGGATTTTGCCGGCGGGGAGGATCAAGGCATCATGGATATCAAGGAGTTCGCTCTCGGCGCCGGATTCGTCCCGAAGCAAGGCGCCGGTTACCTCCATCTGTGGGAAAGTGAGGCTCAGCCGTTGTCCCGGCAAAACTGTCAGCTTGGCTGTGCCGGTCAGTTTGCCCGATTGTTGCCCAGGGATAAAAGACAGCGACAGTTGGTATTCAGCCTCCTCTCTTTGCAGCAATTGGGCCGAGGACACCGGCAGATTGAAAATCATGAGGATGAGGCAAACGGCAATGGCCGGCACGACGCTTTGAGAAAATAGCATAGAGCAAAATTCGTTAGATGGAAGAGTTGTGGTTTGCACGAAGGGGGCGAAAAGAATTCTCCCGCTACGCGTTTGCCGTATAGAGTAATATTGAAATCCCTTTCATGCTAAGAAAAATTCTTTTCTTTAGTGGCCGTTAAGAAATAACTCATACTTTTTATCCATTTCTTTACGGCCACTTATGCCGTGAACAATATTGAATTGTATGATTTAATTTTGAATGACGGCTTAGCATGGCAGCAGCAAGGTAATCCCAGTGGAAAAATTTAAAGAACACATCAAGATAGTCGGCATTAATGCGCGGTATACCCATTCCTGTCTGGCCCTTTTCTACGTTCGCAACGAGCTGGAGAAAAATTGTCCGGACCTGGAAGGAGAACTCTGCCAATTTACCATCAATGACAATTATTATGAGATGGTCATCAGGCTGAGCGCCGGCAGCTCGCGGTATATTTTTTTCTCGGCGGCAATCTGGAACAGCAGTCTCATTGAAAAACTTGCCCGCGACCTGTGCCTCTGTCTGCCCCATTGCCGGATAGTTATCGGCGGACCCCAGGCGGATGTGCTGGCAAAGCGACTTGGGTCGGATAACTGCACGACCGTACTGGGCGAGATTGAAGGAGTGGAAACGTCCTTTTACCGCGACCTTGAGGAAGGAACGCTGCAGCCTCGCTATGTTGGTTCATTTTTTTCCTTGCCCAAACGCACCTTTGATTACCCCTACCGGACAAGTGATTTTGTAGGGCACCTCCAGAACCGTCATATCTATTATGAAAGCTCGAAGGGCTGTCCGTTTAGCTGCAGCTATTGCCTGTCTGCTGCCGAAAAACGGATGTACCATAAGGAGATAGCGGCCGTCGAAAAAGAACTGCGTGACATTTTAGCGCACCGGCCCAAGGTGGTGCGCTTTATCGACCGCACCTTCAACGATCGTCCCGACCGGGCTCTGGCGATCTGGCAGTTTTTGGCGGCGGAGGGGGGCGATACCCTCTTTCATTTTGAGATGGCGCCGGATCGGTTTACCGAGGAGATGTTTGCATTTCTTGCCACCCTGCGACCCGATCGATTTCAATTCGAACTCGGCATCCAGTCTACCAATCCTGACACCCTTCAAGCGGTGAACAGGCGCGTTGATCCGGTCGAGGCCGAGGATACAGTGGCCCGGCTGGCGGCTTTAGGAAACATCCATCTCCATGTTGATCTCATTCTCGGCCTGCCCTTTGAGACGAAGGAGACTTTTGCCGAATCCTTTCGTGCCGTTTTTGCCATGGGTGCCCACTATATTCAAATGGGATTGCTGAAAATTTTACCCGATACCCCCATCTCTCACGAGGCCGGTGATTATGGCTATCGCCATTGCAGCGAACCGCCCTATGCCGTTTTGCAGAACCGCTGGTTGGATCATGCCACCCTCAGTGAGCTGTACTGGTTTTCCGAGGTGGTAGAAAAATTTGTGAATAACCGGTATTTTGTCACCCTTTGGAGATATCTTCGCCGGCGCCGGGAAAACGGCTTTGATTTTTTTAAGCGACTCCTGGCCTTTTGTAATGATCGTAATTTCTTTCAGCTTGCCGCCACCCAGGAATTTTTATGCACCCTGCTGGTGCAGCTGGCCGCCGAGCGTGACGACGGTAAGCTCATCATCGAACTGCTGCGCTATGACTGGCTGCGCTGCGGCTTCAGGTTTTTGCCCGACTGTCTGCTGCAGGAGGGCTTTTTAGAGCCGCCGGAGGCGACCAGGTCGGCCCTCTATCAATCCCTGCCGGAAGAATTGGCGGGGGCATACAGCCCAGCCAACCGCAACCATTTTTTCCGAAAATCATTTTTTCTGCGGGTTTCTCCCGAAGCAACGCGCGAAATTGGCTTTGTGGCGACGGCCGGCACCAATTGTCTGTGTATTCTCGGGGAGCGTGAGGATGAGCTTTTTGGTTTTTGTAAAGTTTTGGTGCTTTGATGTCTTGAAAACTGCAACGAAGTTCTTTGGGAAAAAAGTTGACCTGAGATGAGTGCGGTATATACTAGCAGCTGTTTTTTAGGAGCCGTTAGGAAATATGGGCCATTATTCACAATTTTCTTACGGCTCCTTATGCCTTTTTCACCATATGCAAAAAGTGTCAACAGAAGACCAAGGAGAATTCGATGTCGGTTTATAAGATTAAAAAGATCAACACCATAGCCAAGGAAGGACTGCAACTGTTGAGTAAAAATTTCACGGTTTCTGCAGAAGAAACCAATCCCGACGGCATCATTCTTCGCAGTTCGCAGCTGAACGTTGATGATTATCAAAATCTGCTAGCTGTTGCCCGAGCCGGGGCGGGAACCAACAACATCAATGTCACCCGGGCCACCGAGAGGGGCATCTGTGTTTTCAATACTCCTGGGGCTAATGCCAACGCGGTTGTCGATCTCATCTTTCCGATGATCGGGGTCTGGAAGAGAAATATCTTCCGGGGCATTGAATTTTGTAAATCTCTCGCTACCATGGACCCGTCCAAGATCAGCAGCGAGGTCGAGGCGCGCAAGAGCGCCTTCAAGGGTGAAGAGATCGCCGGGAAAACCCTGGGGGTTATCGGTCTTGGCCAGATCGGGGTGCGCCTTGCCAACGCCGGGGTGTTCAGGACTATGCATGTCAACGGCTTTGATCCGGCTCCGGCACTCGCCAATATTCATCAGCTGTCGCCGGAGGTACGGATTTGTCGATCGGTAAGGGATACGATCGGAGACGCCGACGTGGTCAGCCTGCATCTGCCGCTGGGCGAAAGAACCCGTAATCTGGTCAATAAAGAATTTATCGCCCGGATGAAGAAAGGGGCGGTGCTGGTCAATTATTCTCGCGGGCCGATCGTCGAAGAACAGGCGGTCATTGATGCCTTGGACAGTGGCTACCTTGAAGCTTATCTCTGCGATTTTCCTACACCTGCTTTGGTCAAACATAGCAAGGTTCTGACGACACCGCATCTTGGCGCCTCAACCTCGGAATCTGAGGAAAACTGCTCCACCATGGCGATAAAGGAGATTTCCAACTACTTGAAATATGGCAACGTTGAGCACAGCGTCAACTTTCCGAATATCGAATTGACGCCGGGTGACAAGGTAAAATCACGGCTCATTGTCATCAATCGCGATGTACCGGGGATGATCGCCCTGGTTTCCAATATCTTTGGCCACAACCACTTAAACATCGCCAGTTTTTTGAACCAGTCGAATGGCACGGTGGGGTATAACATCATCGATGTGGAGTCGGAGATACCG
>JAABQY010000022.1 GCA_011391225.1 Desulfobulbaceae bacterium
CCTCGCGGATATCGCCTTCGAGGCCATGCACCGCCAGATTCATTTTCGCCAGGCGAATGGTGGTACCGGTCTTTTCCTGGCCGTAGAAGGTGACTTTATGGCTGGTATCAAGACCTTTGCGCTCGATGAAATGGCTGCTCTGCACGAACATGCCGCCGGAGCCGCAGGCCGGGTCAAAGACAATGCCATGATCCGGTTCGATGACATTGACGATGGTCTGCACCAGCGACGGCGGGGTAAAAAATTCGCCGTTGTCCTGCGCCCCCTGCATGGCGAACTTCATCAGAAAGTATTCATAGATGCGACCGAAGAGATCGCCGCCGGCGGTGCGTATGGCCTCGGAATCGAAGGTGCGCAGAAGATTTTCCAGCAGCGTATCATCGAATTGGGCATATTCTTTGGGAAGCTGGCCCCGGAGAGGTGCAAAGGCTTCCTCAATGGCGTTCATCGCCTCAACCAGTGCAGTGCCGAGACTGGTACCGGTGGGCAGTTTCAGCAGGGAGTCATAGCGGGCCTTCTCCGGCAGCATGAGGGCGCGGCGCTTGATAAAATCACCCTTTGCCAGCGGTCGATTGGGCATCTTGCCTGCAGCCTGGTCAGCCTTGATCTGTTCCAGGGCCTTCTCATAGCGGTTGCCGGCGTGTCGGAGAAAGATGATGCCGAGTACCGGCATGCAGTACTCGCTGGAAGTGAGTTTGGAGTTGGCGCGAAGCTGGTCGGCCGCCTCCCAGAGACTGGATTCGATCTGTTCAATATTTTTAAAGGCGTTGGGCGACATATTATGTATGGAAAGAAAATGAGTTGATGATGGAATTATCCAGGCTGTCCTATATGTACTCCATATTCCCGTAATTTCTCTACCACTTTCTTCCTCATCAATGCATTCATCGCTGCTGACACTTCACAGATTTTATCATGCAGAGCATCTCCGATCTTATTTTTAACCGAGTCATCAAAAACAAGAGAAAATGACCTTGAGGGTGGTGTTCTTCTGCAGAAAGGAAAAAACTCTATTGGAAACAAAACTGCTGAAATAGCCTGCCTCGGAGAGTCTCCTCGAAAATCTTGAGAAACCCGAGAATTCTGAGAAAGTATAGCAAATGCCATGGATGTAACTTGTTGATATTCAAGGATCCAACTGACATTTGGAATCATAGGTGTGGTGGAACGTGTAGTTTTCTGGTAGATTCTCTGTAGATGTTGCGTTATGGGGCGATGCCGTCATCTTTTATGCAGGGAACCATCAAACACCAAACCCTCTCAAACAACAGGAGAAACAATGAGTAGCGAAATAGAAGTGATCTTTCCCGGCAATCTGCGGGTAGAGGCTAAGGTCGGCGAGTTTGTCATCGCCACCGATCAGCCGGAAAAATCGGGCGGAAACGGCTCGGCGCCAACCCCCTTTGCTCTTTTTGCCTCTTCCATTGCAACCTGCGCTGGGTTTTTCGCGGTCAAATTCTGCCGAACCCGCAACATTGACACCGTGGGGATGACGCTTAATATGTCCTACGACTGGGACAAAGAAAAAAAGCGCTATCCCAAGATGACTCTCCGGTTGACATTGCCGAAGGATTTTCCGGAAAAATACCATGAGGCAATTCTTCGTGCCATGGACCAGTGTGTGGTTAAGGAACATATCCATAACCCGCCGGAGTTTGTGATCAGTTTGGTCTAAACCAGGCGTTGCATGAACAATATAGAAACCAAAAAAAGGAAAAAATGAGATCACTGCTGCTCGTAACGGCGATCGCCCTGCTCCTCGGGGGATGTACCCAGGAAACCCAGAACAAATTTGGCCGAGCCGTGCAGAATTGGACCGGTACCGATGGTATCCTTGAGGTATACGCCGGCGACAAACTGGTGAAACGGTTTGTGAAGATCGATAAACTCACCACCGCCGTTGCCACTGAAGGCAAAGCTGAGCGGCCCTATCGCTTCGGTTACGGTATCCTTGATATCAACCTGAACGGCGTAGCCGACCCAAGTGAGAAAAAGGTCTATTTCGAGTTCAGCGACTATTCGACATCCTATATTTTCTTTGAAAATCCCCAGTAACCAAACAAATACAAGAAGCATGGTGTGTCTCTTCCGTTACTGACCACACCATGCTCACTTGCACTTCCCTTTGTCACCAGGTGTTGTCCCTCCTTGAGGCTCATTGCTTGTACATATGCAGCTCCGGGTTGAGAAGTGTGCCCCATTTTTTATCGTAGGGATGCACCGCTTTTACCGCTAATGTTCCTCGCTGTAGCGGATAATCTTTGTTTGCCCACGCAAAAATCGAGCCGCGCAGGTTGCGGACTTCAGTAAAACCTTTTTTATTTAGCTCTTTGGCAAAAACGGCCGAGCGAACGCCCACTGAACAATAGATCACCAAGGGGGTGTCTTTTGGATAAACAACCTCATCGGCCTTGGCAATGTTGATGGCGTTCGGCAAATGGCTGACAGCGAATTCTTCCTTCTCTCTCACATCGATGAGAACCGGCGGTTTGCCATGGTCGAGAGAGGCTTTCAGGGTGTCGACGTCGAGGTGTTTGACTGTCGGGTATTGTTGATCTATGTTTGCATTGATTTTGTCCCAGGTTGGGTGATCGAACAGAGAAAACCCGACCAGCAGGGGGAGCAGTGGCAAGATGCAGCAAAAAATAATGAGTTGTTTCATGATGGTTGGAGTGAACAGGGGGTAAGCAAAGTCAACCGGGAAAACCGGATGGATAAGCATATCCTCATTAGCAGCAGCCGGACGGGGCCTTGCCGCGCAGCCGTGTAATCCAGCTGTTGATGATATAGGCGGCGCAGCCGCAGCCGTCGTCGGGGTTGACATAGATGGCCGCGGTCGGGCAGTTTTTTGCACAGGCGCCGCATTCCATGCAGGCGTTGCGGTCGACGATCTCGGCCTTACCGTCCTGCACCCGGAAGATGCGGTGCGGGCAGACCAGCTGGCAGTTGCCGCAACCGATGCATTTTTCTATGGATAAACGCAGGATAGCGGTGTCATCGAGATATCTGAAACCTTTCACAAAAATTCTCCTTTCCCCGATAAGTGACTTTATTTACACAAACGGTCCGGCCAGCCATAAGAGTGTGGCCAGAACGCTTGAGCTTATTTGAAACGCCAGGCCATGGCGCATCTCCTTGGCGACTCCGGACAGCGAGGTGAACGGTGTTGAACCGGTGAAATTCATCGCCAGAAAGGCGGAACAACCGCTGATCCACAGGAAGAGGGCAGCCGTTTCTATACCGCTGCTCGGCGACAGGCCGAGGAACAGCAGCAGGGCGGCAAACCCACCCAGAACCGCACCCTTTAACCAGAATTGGCGAAAAGGCAGCCACGGCAGGAGAAGCGGTGTCGCCACCGCCCCGGCGAGCGTTGCCACAAGTGTTGCAACAAGCAGCAGGGTGCCGCGGCTGAGGGCAAGGTCGGGGGAAAAGAAACCCGGCGAAACTCCCGAAAGGATGAAAAAGATCACGGCGGCGAGCCCCAGTTGCTTGCCGACGGCAAAGACCTCGAGCGGCACGAGGACGGCCCGTTCGCGCAGGGTGAAGGTCACTGTGCGCATCTTTTCGCTGGTTTCGCCTATTCGCAGGAATTGCGGTAGGTCGGCGGCCAGGATCGGCCCGAAACGCCCCCTGAAGCCGCAGAGTTTTTTTAAGTCATGGGCGGCGACGCCGTTTGCCGAGAGTTGCGGCAGCAGCAGTTCGCGGTGGCTGACAACCTGGTCGAGTTGCGCTTTTTGCACCTGATAGGCGATTTCTTCGGCGGAAAATGTCCCTTTGCCGGCGGCGCACCAGACATTGATGCCGCGGGTGTCAATGGCGAGAATCCAGAGATCCTGTCCCGCCAGTTCCCGGCGCAGGGCGTCGAAGCTCAGCTTATAGTTGGCGGTGATCAACACCGGTGAGTCTTTAGCCGCTGCTCCAAGGCAATAGAGCCCTGGGATGATTTTATAATTGTTGCGGGTAAAGCCGGTCCTGGCGCCGATGGTGCCGAGGCCGTCGCGCAATGTCAGAGTTGCGACCACACGAGGTACCGGGCCGACCGGGGTGTCGATAAAATCCTGCACAAAAGGAAGAATGGCATAACCTGCCTGTTCGTTGCCACTGGACCGTGGCGGTGGTTTCGGTCCTCAGCAGGGGCCGGCAGGTATTTCTGTGGGAACCTGGCAGGGGGGGGCGACGGGTTGCAGGGGCAATATGTGTTCTTGGAGCTGGGTGTTCACGCTGTCCTCCGGCTTGTGTAAATTTTAAACGGCGTATGTTCTTCATGTAAGCATGGCGAAGCCTTTTTCAAGATCTGTGCGCAGATCTTCGCAGTCCTCAAGACCGATATTCAGGCGGATGATGGTTTTGGCGGAATACCTCGATGGGGTGGTGCGCGCGGTCTTGGCGGCGGTCAGTAAACTCTGGAAGCCGCCCCAGCTGTAGCCGAGGCGGAAGAGGGCCAGAGAATCGATGAAGGCGGCAAGTTCCCTCTCCGAATAATCTTTTTTAAAGGTAAAGGCGAAGAGGCCGGACGAACCGATAAAATCCCTTTTCCAGATATGATGTTCGGGATGGCAGGGCAGGGCCGGATGGAGAACCTCATCAACCAGCGGTACGGTCTGCAGCCATTGAGCAATGGTCAGGGCCGATTGTTCGTGTTGCCGCAACCTTACGGCAAGCGAATGCAGACCGCGCAGGGCAAGGTAACATTCCTCGGCCGGGGTATAAATTTCCAGGAGTTTGTAGAATTCTTCGAACCGCTGCGCGTATTTTTCGCCAACGCTCACCGTTCCGGCCAGCACGTCGGAGTAGCCGGAGATGTATTTGGTCACCGAGTGGATGGTCGCATCGATCCCCAGCTCAAAGGGTTTCAGATACAGCGGCGTGGCCCAGGTGGCGTCGAGCAGGGTGACGATGCCTTTCTGCCTGGCTATGGCGGTGATCGCCGGAATATCCTGGAGTTCGAAGGTGATTGAGCCGGGCGATTCAAGGAGGATAAGTCTGGTATTCGGCTGGAGATAGTTTTCGATGTCTGCACCAATGTTGGGTGGCACCAGGGTGCACTGCACATGGTATTTTTTTTCAAGAACCTTGCGGCAGAAGCGCTGGCCGGGGCCGTAGGCGTTATCGACGACCAGGATATGGTCGCCGCTTGCGGTAAAGGCCATGAGGGCGGTCTGGATGGCGGCAATACCCGATTGGAAAACCCTGGTGACACTGCCACCTTCAAGTTGTCGCATTGCCTCCTCGAACTGCCGTTGCGTGGGCAACCGATCGGTGCCGTAGCTGATGCCCGCATACTCGTTGCGCCGTGACTTCAACATATCGGCGTAACAGTCGAAGAGCACGGTCGAGCCTTTATAGCAGGGTGGATTGATGGTCGTCGCCGGGGTTGTATCTCTTTCCGCCCAGTTTTTGGCGATTATTTGGGTAGAGTCTTTCATTGTGTGTTCACCTGAGGATAAGAGTCGGCGTTGGTGATTTGTACGGGTTGGAATACCAGTCATGCCATCGTGCGCAGTCATATTCTGAGGCGGACTTTACCACAAGAAAGGCCGAAGAAGTGAGAAATATCTTTTTGGAAAAGGCTGCATTCACCGTCGCCGAATCTACCCCGACTCTTTTTAAGCAGACTTTAAAATAGTCCTATGCGATATATCACTTTCGCCATCCGCCTTGACCGGCAAAAGAATATGGTTCCAAACGACGCAACTCGCCGCTATCATGTAGGATTGACCGGATTTTTCCGATATGCGGTACTGGGCACACCGTCGACATAGATGCCTTCCAGATAGGAAAGTTTTCTTGGCAGCTGCTGCGCTGTGCCCCTGGCAATCAGAAATGTTGCTTTCCGCCCGACAGTAAGCCGTCCCAGCTTCTCCATGCCGAAGAACCTTGCACCATTTTCCGAGGCGCAGTGAACCGTCTCTGCCAGGGAATAGCCGGCCTTGATGAACAATTTCATCTCCTCGACCATCGACTCGCCATGGAGTATGCCAATACTGCCCGCTCCGGTTCCCAAGGCCGTTGTTACTCCCGATTTTCCGGCAAAACGGAGTTGCGATAATTGTTCAGCAAGCACCTTTTGCCAAAATTCCTCCGCGCCAGGAACCGGTTTTCCTGGCGCCACATAGCGCTGGGAGAAACGGCAACACACATCCCCGCCTGTGCCCGCACCGTCCAAGGCATTTTTGGCCCTAATAACGCTGGGAATCCACAGGACATCGTTTTCCGCCATTTTCCTGAGATTGCCCTCGCCCATACCGTACCCTTGTTCGATGGCCTCGCACCCAGCCTCAAGCGCCTCAGCCACCTGCCGCACGCCATTTGCTACCACTACCGCCTTTTTTTCACCTCTCTGTCGCAGCATACGGCAAAGGTCTTCATGGGCAAGTTGAGGGTATGACCCTACTTCGTCTTCGATATTGGCGGAATAGTGAATCTTGAGAAAGTCACTGCCTGATGATGCATCAGGCGCATAATCCTTCCTGCTTGGGCCGAGACGGTCGGATGTTCGAATGTCGATCATTCTCCTAAGCTCCACCCCCTCTCGATAGTATTCCAACAGGTCGGTTATTTCATCGCTTTCGGCTACTCCCAGCACACCGTATCCATGACAGTACTGGACATGTCGCCACAACATGGCGACTTTTTCAGCAAGGCCGACATTTTCAGAGGATTGCCGCACCTTCCCGTCCACAGATGGCGATCGCGATAGGGAGACGCTGCAGTCAACCAGCGGCGGCAGAATGATACAGTGCGAGAAGTCATCGATTGCCGCCTCGTCTTGGTGGGGAAGGTGTGCGGCGGAGTCAATGGCGGTTATGATGTCGTTCTTCACTGCGAGAAAGACATTCTTGCGCACATCTGCACCGCTGCCGTCAATGAAGCTTCCCGCCACTATGAATTTGGTATCGTCCATGTATTTTTTCCTGTTCTGTGGTCGTGCATGTTAACCTCCTCCAAGCTCAGCCGGTTCAACTGGTTGAGCTTGTGGTCGTCGTCAATAATCAGGATTCTGGTTTTTATTGATCCATCATACCCACGCAAAGTTACAAGACCAAGTCAATATACGACACCGGGCTGTGGTTACAAGCATTCTCTCTCCGGTGTCATGCAGAATTGGATCATTGATTTTCCTGACAATTATGCCGTTTTTCCGGCTTGGTCATCAGTTTTTGTCGTTGCGCCGGGGTGAGGACTGCAGGGAATTCGGCCAGGCGGCCAATTGTTCTCAGCACAGGTCGGGAAAGCCTTTCTTTCAGGGAGGTAACGAATTGTAACGGGTTGCAGCAGGGGCAGGATCTGTGGGTGGTGGCAAGGGAATACGAAGCATAAAATGCCTTGGCACCAAGTTGAAAGCAGAGGGCTGAGGCAAGGGGCGGAGCTTCGCTGTCTCTCCCCCCCTTGCCATCCAGCCCTATGCTTTGCCAAATTCTTTTTCTATCGCCAAAAGGACATCATCGGACATTTTATAGCAATGTTGTTCAGCCGGGAATACCCCGGTGAGAACCTCTTCTTTATACTGTTTGAATGTGCTGAGCATCAATCCACCTACATCCGTGTATTTCTTGGCAAACGATGGAGTGAAATTGTCGTACATTCCGAGGACGTCCGGGGTAACCAGAAGCTGCCCGGAGCAGCCCGGGCCACCGCCTATGCTGATGGTCGGTACCCGCAGTTTCCTGGTAACATAGGCGGCCAGTTTGGCCGGAACGGCCTCAAAGATGATGGCAAAGACCCCGGCTTCCTGGAGGGCAAGGGCCTCCGAGACAACTTTTCTCGCGGTATCGATATCCTTTCCCTGCACCTTTAAGCCGCCTAAAGCGCCTACCGCTTGTGGGTGGAGGCCGACATGGCCGACCACGGCGATGCCCATCTCGACAACGGCTTTGGTTTTGGCGATATGATTGTGGGTGGCCTCGAATTTCACGCCATCAACCTTGGCCTCGGTGACAAAGCGGGCGGCATTGCGCATAGTCTCCTCAACTCCGTACTGGAAAGAGCCGAAAGGCATGTCGGCAATAACCATGGTGCGGTCGCAGGCGCGGGCAACGGAACCGCAATGGAGGACCATCATGTCCATGGTGGCGGTCAGGGTGTTGGGGTGACCATGTACCACCATCGCGCAGGAATCGCCGACGAGGATCATATCGATCCCGGCATCGTTGACCTTTTTAGCGGTGGGAAAGTCATAGGCGGTGAGCATGGTAATGGGCTGTTTTTCATCCTTCATCTTTTGGATGGTTTTAACGGTATGTTTCACGGGTTTCTCCTGTATGGATGTGTGATAATTTGACGTTTATGCTTTGCTCCGGGAACAAAACATGTTGATAATTGATGAGCGGTTTTGAATTCACGCTTGAAGCCTGCTTTGCAGCAGGGCAAGCGCTTCGCTGTCTCCGACGTTGCCGGGAAAAATGATGTAGGACATCCCCGGATAGCGCGATTCCGGCCCCAACTGCCAGACCGGCACGCCCGGTAGGGCCTGGCCGAGAACCATAGCCCTGCGGACACCAAGCCCTTCTGTGGCGACATCGCTTGAAGTGATGCCGCCCTTGGCCACCAGGTAGCGTGGCTGAACCTTTATGGCTTGGGTGATGGCGATAAGGCTGTCACTGATTGTGCGGCCAATGGCAAGGCTTGATGATGCGTCATCGCCGGACACCAGCGTCCTGCTGGTGTAGACGACGGTGTCCCGGCCAGCAGCAAGAGATGCAGAAGCCTCGTCGGCGGCAAGGGCTATCTCCGACTCGCGGGTGAGGGGATCAAGAAGGGCATCGACCTTGACCAATATCGCGCAGACATCTGTCCTTTCCAGGAGTACCTGCAGCTGAATACTGGTTTTTGCGACATAGGAACCGATGATAAAAAGGCCGCCATGGCTGTTGGCCCTAGTCAGTTCGTGGCTGGAAAGAAGTCCTGGCCGAGGACCAAGACCGATTCTGCTGCGGACGAAGGAGGCGGCGGTACGGTAAAGAAACTCTTTGCCATCTCTTTCCACCCTCAGCAGCGACGATACCAGAACTTCCATGTCCCGATAACTGGCGGCGTTGACAATACAAGCCCCACCGGGTTGCACTGCGGCGAGGATGGCAGCGACCCGGGTAGGGCCGCCGCAACGGATATCGTCAATGGTGATGGAAACGACATCCGTTGCAGTAATTTTCCCGGATGTCTTTTCGGACACCCACTCCTTCAAATTGGAATGGGAAAAACCGAAGGCGGCGTCCTCGGCAAAAGGCGTTTGCGCCGCTGGAATAAGCTGCCCTTGTTCCTGTACATAGTGGATATCACCCAGGGTATAGCGGCCGCCTTCGAGAAAAAAAGGCACAAGCAGGTATGGCAGTTTTTCCTTGCCCATGGCGCTTGCAAAGGCATCAACCTCGGCCGGGAAATGGCCGCGCAGGGTCGAGTCACTGCGGCTGATGATGATGCAGCGAACCTCTGTTGTTTCAGAAGCTTTTCTGAGATTGGCGGCGATTTCCCGCGCCAGGGAACAAGCCTGGCCGACGCTTAGGCTTCGGCTATTAGTGAGGATGAAAAATGCCTGGTACTTGCTGCAAAGTTCGGCAGACAGGGCCTCTTCCGACCAGTGGGTGAGCACGGGCAGGTCGCTGACCGTCTGGGTTCCGGTTGGATCATCATCGAGGATGACTATTTTATACGGCGACTTTGCGACTTTCTCGTGGATAGAAGGCAACAAGTCGATAGGCCATTCCGGTGGCAGAGAGTCGAGCAGACTGAGATTATGAGTGGCTAATGCAGACATCTTTCTTCCTCGTTAACGTAGCGAAAAGATGTTCTGTTCGATAAATTTCCAGGTCTGGAGATAGTCGCCCTTGACCATCAGAGCTTCGAGTCTCGGTGTGTCAATATTTTCAAGCAGTTGCCAGATCTTCAGGGTCAGGCGGCTGTTGGCCTCGAAGGTGCCGCGAATGTCCCAGCGCGTCGGCGAGGTGTCCGAGGTGAAGAAGTCGTTGTAGCCGTATTTCTTCAGGTAATGGAGGAATTCTACGTATTCAAGGAAGTGCTTGGTGCCGCAGAAGTAGTCCCAGTCCCATTTGCCGTCGTTGTCGTTGATATGGACGTAATATTTGTAGGGGCTTGCCGCAAGAAGGGCGACGGCCTCGGCCGGATTTTCGTTGCCGTACATGGAGTGGCCGAAATCAAGGGTCACTCCCATGGCCCCGACCTTCATGTCGTTCAGCAGGCAGAGGGCCTTGGCTGCGGTATCGATAAAACAGCGGCCGCGGGTTTCACTCGGCTTGTATTCGATAAAAAGTGGTATCTCCGGCCGGTAACTGCCCGCCTCGGAAAAGGTTTCAATGAGATGTCGCCAGGACGCCGCATAATCATATTGAAAGGAAAATTCATAGCCGTCGCCTAAAGGACAGCAGGTGACCTTGTCGGCGCCGACATCAGCGGCAAAGTCCTTGGCATTTTTGATGAACTGTACTGCTTTGGCACGGATCGCCGGATCAGTTGAAGTGAGGCCGCCGTTGCGGAACTCAGGTTCGGCCTTGACATTGACATTGATGGCCGCGACCGCAAGAGAATATTTGGCAAGGGCGGTCTTTGTCTCCTGCACATCCTGCACTTCATAGGGATAGACAATCTCAACCCCCGAATAGCCCTCTATTTTTGCCATGAGGGCAAACTTTTCATCAAGAGAAAGCGGGGCATTGTAGTTATGAAAGCGATCCTTGGTCTGGGAGAGAAAGCCGGTGATGATTGCTAATTTGGGCATAAAAAACTCCAATGATTGTTAACCAAACAGTTACTGTAAAAATTACGGAGAAGGTTATCTTGGGTACTTCAATTCATCACCATCCATTGCACGATTTTAGTGAGCTGCGGCACATAGGTGATAACAATGAGCATGAGCACAGTGGCGGCCATAAGCGGCATGAGATGTTTGGTGATCTCACCGATTCCCGCTCCGGCAAGCTTCGAAGCGATGAAAAGCGTGCCGCCCACCGGTGGCGTATAGAGGGCAATCGCCAGGTTGGCGGTGACCACAACCCCGAAATGCACCATATCGACACCAAAATTCTGCGCCATGGGCAGCAGCAGTGGTGCCGACAAAAGCATTGCCGGTAGGGGTTCAATAAAGATACCGAGCAGGAAGAGCACAACGTTGACAAGAAGCAGAAAGATCCACGGTTCGGTGGCGATAATTCGAACCCACTCGGTCATCTGTACCGCTACCTGTTCGACGGTCAAAAGCCAGGAAAGACAACCCGTGGCGCCGATAACCAGCATGACCGTGGCGCTGGTCTGCAGGGCCTTCAAGAGAAGCGGCGGAATATCCTTCCAGCCGATGTCGCGGTAGACGTAAATTGAAATTATCAGCCCATAGACAACGGCAATGGCTGCCGCTTCGGTGGGGGTGAAGATACCCGACCAGATGCCGCCGACGATGATCACCGGCATGAGGAGAGCACTCGATGCGGCCCGAAATGCCGTCCAGATCTCTTTCAAGCTTGACATTCGGCCACCGGCGTCGCAGCCGGTTTTCCGGCCATACCACATGCACACCGCCATGAGGGCCAGAGCGGAAATCAGGGCCGGTCCGATCCCGGCCATGGACAGCTGACGCATGCTTACCCCGGCGATGAAGGCGTAAACCAGAAAAGGAATGGATAAGGGCATGAGCAGAGCCAAGGTCCCGGCCACGGCAAGGAGGGCTGCGGCGAAGGCTGCTGCATACCCTTTACGTTTCATCATCGGGATGACCAGGGAGCCAATTGCCGCTGTGTCGGCGATGGCAGAACCGGAAACACCGCCGAACAGCAGGCAGGATACGCAGGTGACAACACCGAGGCCGCCGGGCAGAAAGCCGAGCAGGGTCTGGGTGAAATCAACGATGCGTTTGCCGACCCCGCCTTTCGACAACAGTTCTCCGGTGAAGATGAACAGGGGAACAGCGATGAGGATGAAGGGCTCTACCCCGGAAATAAAGGTTAAAAGAATTGTCTCAACCGGATAAGTCATGCCGGCGATAAGAATCACGCCGAGGGTGGTGGCCAGCAGGGCATACATAAGGGGCACACCGAGACAGGCGATGACGCAGAAAATAAAAAAAAGACTGAGTGCCAGCATGACTTATTCTCCGTAACGCTCAAGGCGTGGAACACCCTGGATGATCTGTCGGAAGTCGTACGACACGAAAATAAAACTCACAAACGCTCCCACTGGCAGTGCCAGATATTGGCAGGCCATCGGCCAGCCGAGGACGGTTAAGTGGTTTCCCCAGTTGGCGTTAACAATGACCATTCCAAACCACATGAGGAGCCCCAGCACGATGAGACAAATGATTTGGATAACGGCATCGGCCTTGTATCGGCCTTTTTCTTCGAGCTTATCGAGAAATTCGGTTATGGTCATATGAGCGCCGCGGCGGGCAGCCGCAGCCCCGCCGAGAAAGGACACCCACACCATGAGGAATTCGCAGAGTTCCGTAGTCCAGGCGATATCCTTATTGAATATATGGGTGACGACGTTGGTGAAAACAAGGACCACCATGATCGATCCGGCGACGATAAGAATGACATTCAAGAGATAATCGAGAAAGCGTATCGGTGCCGGCCCAGGCAGAGTTGCAATGTCCATTGTGCAATCCTTTGCAGCGGCGGCCTTGAGGCCGCCGAGAGATTAGTCACTTACAAAAAATAGTTGCACGTTTTCTGTGAAGATTTTTTGATAAGTGACTTAGCCCGCTTATCGGGGCTTAGCAATTACTTCATCGGGTTGGCTTTACGGATGGCCTCAGCATCCTTCATCAGGGTTTCCACTTCGGCTGCGCCATATTTTTCCTTAGCCTTATCGTACACCGAGGCAACCGATGCGCGGAATGGAGCAAGGTCAGGCTTTGCCACTTTTGCACCTTTGGCGGTCATCTCATCGAGTTGCTTGCTTTCCACTGCGACGATTTCAGCTCGATGCCAGGTGGCAACTTCTTTAGCGGCCTTGGTCACGGCCTTCTGATCTTCAGGAGACAGTTTCTGCCAGGTTTTCTCAGAGATGGTCAGAGGGATGGGGCTATACACGTGTTTGGTCAGGGTGACATTCGGTGCCACCTCGTAAAACTTGTTGGAATAGATGGTATCCACCGGGTTTTCCTGGCCGCTTACCACCCCTTGCTGGATGGCCAGATAGACTTCTGGCAGTGGCATGATCTGAATACCGAATCCCATTGCTTCAAGGGTCCAGCGCATCATCTCGTTAGGGAAGGTGCGCAGTTTTTTGCCTGCCGCATTAGCCGGGGAGGCCAGCGGGTCTTTAGTGGTCATACAGCGGAACCCGGCTTCCCAGGTGGCGAGGAAACGGAAACCTTTAGCCGGGGCCTTGTCAAACTGGGCCTGCAGCCATTTTGACTCATCGTAGAGTTTCCAGCCCTGCTCGTAGGATTCAACCAGGTAGGGAAGCATGGTCATATTTAAAGAATCGACATGCGGGGCGTAGGAGCCGGTGCTGGAGACGGTAAAATCGACTCCCCCCAAGGCCAATTGCTCAATGGCTTTAGGATCATTGCCAAGTTGGCCGGCTGGAAACACCTGCACCTTGTAGCGGCCGCTGGTATATTCGGCAACCTTTTCGCCAAATTTCTGTGCTGCGGCGTGGCGCAATCCCTGCTGCTGGTCGGTGTGGCTGAACTTGAGCACTACGGCATCAGCAGCCTCTGCCGCTGTGTAAGAAAAGAACATCTGGGCCGCACACAATGCGGCGAAAATTGATCTGCCTTTCATGTCTTCCTCCATTAAAGTAGTTTTAACTCATTACTGTTTGTAAATGATCGAATCTGATACCGGCCATATCCTGTAAAAGCTTGTTTTTAAATGAACTGCTTGTCTTTTTCTGTTTTATTGTTTTTCAGTTGGGCGATGGTCGTTTTCAGGTGGTCGCGCATGAGGTGTTCGGCCTTTTCCGGATCATGATTGCTGATAGCATCAATGATCAGCAGATGATCTTTGATGGTCTCATTGGGCTCTCTGATCAGGCCCTCGCTGGTGATGTTCTGATAAGCCAGTGTAATAATATTGAGAGTCTGCAGGATGGTGGTCAAGAACTCCTTGGCGCCGATTTCGGCAACGAAAGTGTGGAACTGTTTATCCGCTCGGGCGTAGGCCTGATAGTCGACTATGTCACCGATCCCTTTAAAATTTATAAATATATCGCGTAAAGATATGGTCTGTTCAGGGGTGATGCACTTTGCAGCCCGCCGTGCGGAAAGGCCCTCAAGGAGTTCGCGGATCTCAAAGATGGAGATCATTTCTTCGATGGTGAAGAGGCGGACAAAAAAGCCGCGGCGAGGTTTGACCTCAACGAGCTTTTCATGCTCCAGAAACTTCAGGGCGCTGATAAGCGGGGTGCGGCTGATGCCGAGTTCCTTAGCGAGTTTCTCCTGGGGAATTTTTTCACCCGGCAGAAGTTTGCGGTCCTCAATGAGTTGTTTGACAACCTGGTAGACCTTCTGATCGAGATTTTCATAGCTGATGCCAAGATTCATCAGAGTTTTACCTGGGGTTGAGGTGAGGAATTTAACAAATTGTATTTTGTATACAAAATTTATTATACAAAAAATATGTGACTGTCAACCGGTTTTTTCTCAAAGAGATGCAATTATTCACGTTAAGGATTGCGCTGAGCACTGATTTCTTACTCAGGTGGAAACTCTTCGGGTGGAGAGGCTGGACAATTGATATTGATCCCGGCTATTTTGGATCACATGGCGGAGGGGCATGGCGCAACAGGATCCTCGTGGCAAAAGCAGCACAAGAGTTCGTATCGACATTTACTCTGCGCATCCCCGGCTACGACTCTCAGGTCCCCCATTACCCTCCAAAGCCTGCAACCAATGACAACCAGAGCGTGAAGGTTAGCGATGAAAAAAGAGTGCTCGCCGAGATGATTGCGACGGTAAAATCGGCATCCCCATGCATTTCGCGGGCCATGACATAGACCACAGTGGCGGTCGGTGAACAGAGAAGAATGATAGCCGGAAGGTAATCATCAGCCCTAATATGGAAGAGCTGAAAGAGTAGCAGCCCGATGGCCGGCAACAGTACCAGTTTAAAAAAGACAGCACAAAGGGTCGGTCGCTTATAGGTGCGGATGAGTTGCAGGGACAGCGACGCACCGATGACCAATAGGGCGGTTGGCGGAGCAAGCCCTCCGAGAATATCAAGACATCTGAGGATGACCTTTGGCACGGGTATAGCCAGGGCCGAGACAATTACTCCGGCCATGGCCCCAATAATGACAGGGTTGCCGAGCAATTTCCTGACAAGTGCTTTCAAGCCCGGCAGCTTTTGCTCAGATGCATCATGCATTTGCAACGCTACCACCGACAACAGATTTTGCAGGACCATAAGGAAACCGCAGATAATAGCGGCCTTGGCAAGACCTGCTTCACCAAGATAGTAGAGGGCGATGGGCAGGCCGATGTAGCCGAGATTGCCATGTCCCGAGCTTTGCACAAAGGCTCCCATTCGCGAGGGGTTCATTTTCAGGATTCTGGCCGAGATATCCGCCGTCAGATAGATTGCTGCGGCGGCAAACAGGGTGAGGCCGAGGACAAGGCCGTCGAACTGCTCGTGAAAGTTCGTCTTGGCAATGGCATTGAAGATCAGCGCCGGGAGGGAGAGATAATAGACCAAACGGTTAGCAGGCTCAAGAAATTCAGCAGTGATAAAACCTCTCCTTCTCGCGACCCACCCGAGGATGATGATGGCGAAGATAGGAATAATGGTGACGATTACTTCCATGACGATGAAAAGCCAGTTGGTTTTTTTTGCCTGCTGTACTATTTTCTTCCAAGATATGCTTGGACGGGAAAGAGATGTCAAGAAAATAGATTAAAGTCGTCCGTCCGAAAGGCGTCAGAAAGCGAAACAGCAGTACGCAACCACAATGATAAGCAGAGAGCATGAGGCAACAGAGTAAAATCCAGGTAACCGTAAGAGGTGTGGTAATAGGTGGACTAAAACCTTTAATATGCTTGCCTTTAATGGCCACAAACAGAATCGACCTCCACCGCCAGGCCGAGGAGATGGTGACCCTTGGTGCGGATTTGCTGGAGTGGCGGGCAGATGCCTACGACAAGGTGACGGAGGCTGGAGAAATGCTTTCGCTGCTCGGTGAGTTACGGCAGGCCATTGGCAGCATTCCCCTGATCTTTACCTGTCGTATCGATCTTGAAGGGGGCTTAAGGCAAATGACGCAGGAGTTGCGACTTGCCCTGATCACAGCGGCCATAATCTCCCGGAAGATTGACCTTGTCGATATCGAACTCTGCAATGAACATGAATTTGTTGACGTCGTCCGACAAAGTGCCAATGCCAACAATTGCCGGCTCATCCTTTCGCATCACAATTTTCAGGAAACGCCGGGAGAAGCCTTTATCGTTGGCAAGCTCCAGGAGGCCCAGGCAGCCGGTGCCGATATCGCCAAACTGGCTGTTATGCCGAAAAATCCCGCCGACGTCTTGACCCTTCTTTCGGCAACAAACACGGCGAGAAACGGGACGGTGGCAATTCCTCTGGTGACTATGTCGATGGGTGAGGCGGGGAGAATCAGCCGTATGGCCGGGGGGCTCTTTGGCTCCGATATCACCTTTGCCTGCGGCAGCCAGGCCTCGGCTCCGGGACAAATGCACATCGATGATCTGCGCCGCGGGATGGCCTTGCTTTTTTAGCCTTGACAGTTGATATACTTAGAGGTCTTTGTTGGCCAGAGGGGAGCTGAGATCGAAATTTTCTCGGAAAATCTTCAACACATCGTCCCCGACTTCCTCAGGAGATTTGCCGGTGGTGACAATTCGGCAAAACCTGCTATAGCCCGCCTGCCGTTCCTGAAGGAGTGTAATTATTCGTTCGAGCGGATCCCTTGTGTCGAGCAGGGGGCGTTTGCCACCATTCTCCAAGGAAACCCGTTTGAGGGTTTCTTCGGGGGAGGCGATCAGGCAAAAGACCCGGCCGCTGCTGCCCAAGACCTGGGCATTTTTCGGGTCGAGCATCAACTTACCGCCGGTGGAAATAACCATTCCTTGCCCGGCCCCCAATTCCTTGGCGATATCCGCCTCCATGGCTCGGAAGGTTTCCTCGCCTTTCTGCTTGAAGAGTTTCGGAACCGTCATGCCGCACCGTTGCTCGATGAGATGATCGGTGTCGACGAATTGATAGCCGAGTTGCCTGGCCAGTAATTTGCCCACGGTGGTTTTACCGGAACCCATAAAGCCGGTCAGGATGATATTTGGTCTCTTCATGGCATTAAATTATTTGAAAAAATATGAATTTTTAGAGAAAGGACACTGATGTATTGCAAATTCATGCCAAGTACCAAGGTGGGACAACCCCTTCCGTTTTTCTCCGTGAAAGATCACAACGGTAGGGAAATTAGCCTGCAACAGTTTCAGGGCTGTTGGCTGCTGCTGGTTTTTCACCGCCACCTTTCCTGACTGCCCTGCCGGGAGCATCTGTCACAGTTGTGGCAGCAGAAAGAGCGCATAGAAAGCATGGGGTTGAAAGCCATGGTTATCACCTTTGAGCCGCTGAGAGGCGATGAAGCACCTCCCTTTCCCTATGGCTATGACAGTGAGAGGCAACTCTACCGATATTTCGGCATGTTAGATGCCGGATTCTGGGATCTTTGGGGTCCGCGTACCCTGCTTACCTATCTGCGACTCCTCCTCAAGGGATGGAAACTCCTGCCCTCAACCGCCGATATCCATCAACGCGGCGGTGATGTCCTTATAAATCCCGAAGGGCGGGTGTGCTTCCACCATATCGGCCGTGGTCCAGCCGATCGACCGGCCCTTGAGAAAATCTTCAAGGTGATTGAAAAGGGTATGTCATAATGTATTGGGCCAATGGCTTCACCTGAAATCTATGAATGTATATTTTCTTAAAAACGAAACGAATATGGATGAGAAAAACCTGGCAGGTATGGTGCACAGTGCGGTTTAGTTGAGTTTGCAGCCCGCCATGTTGCAGATTATGCAAATCATATCCAACCAGAAGCGCAACCAGACACAGAAAAAGGGGTCCGAATCCGGTCAACGCTGCTCCTCAATAAATTCCTGAACCGCCTTGCTCAGTGCAAGGCGTGTGGCGAGATTATCGAGCCAGGCGCGTTCACCGGGGGTGTTGATGGCTATGGCACCGGCGGCAAGCATGTACATGGTTTTGCCGACTGCGGGATCGGTAATTCCGGCGGTCAGCTCGTCAAGAGATTTCGGCTGGTGCAGCTCGTCGAGAATGAACAGCCGTTCTTCCTGGGAAAGGTCGGTAGTTCGTAGTCTTGCGAGAATGGCTTTTTCTTCTTCCTCGTCAAGGCTGCCATCGGCGTGGGCGGCGGCAATCATAACCCGTATCATGCGAATGGCCAGCTCCTGGGAGTCTATCCGGCGGGTGAAGGTGGCAGCAACCGGGGCCTGGTTTGGTGGGGGTGTCGGCAGCGGCGGAGGTGACTGCTGCGTGGTCGCCGCCCCACCCCAAGCCGGGGCAGAAGGCGGTGGCGGTGGTTGCGGCGCATAAGCGGGAGGGATCGGTTGGCTCGGCTTTTTCTCTTTCAGTATCTCATAAGCACCAATGCCAAGACCGATGGCGGTCATCAGACCTCCACCGGAGGCAAGACTGCCCAGCAGTGAGCTTTTCCCTTTTTTATGAGAAGAACCTGATCCCATAATTTCACTGAAGACTTTCCCAAGTAATTTTTCGGCGTCGAACATAGTTTTTTGTAGCAGTTAAGGTGACGAAGCGATCGAACAACAATTAACAATCCGTGTGTTGTAAACGGTTATCCAGGGATGGCCGGTGGTGCATTGACGATTTCAGGGTGAATATAATAACCTTTGCCGGAAAGACAACTGGCTGAATGCCTGCCGGTCTCCCAAAATATTTCAGTCGGGAATGCCCAGCACCCGCTTGGCATTGGCGGTGGTGTATTGGGCGGTCAGCGCGACATTTTCGCCGCGCAAACCGGACAGGGCGGCCAGTACCTCAGGGAGGTGTTCCGGCAGGTTGTCTGCATCGCGGTGACCGGCAAGGGGGATGTCGGGGGCATCGGTTTCGACAACGAGTGTTTCAGGAGGTAATAGGGTGGCAATGTTTCTGATCCGCCTGGCCCGATCATAGGTGATTGTTCCGCAGATGGCGATAACGAAGCCCAGTTTGATAAACTGGCCGGCCTGTTGCAGGCTGCCGTTAAAGGCATGGACGATGCCGCCAAAGCGAAATCGTGTTCTTCTCAGGGTCGCCAAGACCTGGTCGTGCGCCTTACGGACATGAAGGAGGATCGGGAGTCCGGCCTTGGCGGCGATCTTCAGCTGTTGCTCGAAGAGCTGCTGCTGGACGATCCGGTCAAGGCCGGGAACATGGTAATCAAGCCCAATTTCACCGATTGCCACGACATTTCCACCACCCGCCAAAGCCGCAAGTTCTTCGAGATGCTGGGGGTGATGATGTGCTAAATACATGGGATGCAAACCTGGAGCGGCATAGAGTCCGGCCTCTCGGCGACACAAGGTCATGATGCGCCCCCAGCCCTCCCGATCGACCCCCGGTAGAATCATTTTCAACACACCTACGCGCCGGGCATTCTTCAGCAGATTGTCGAAGCGCCCCTCGAAGGCCTGTATATCAATGTGACAATGGGTATCAATGAGTTCCATAATGAAACCTGTGGCTGTGCCTTCTCTTACTTGTCTTGAAAAAACATATGCCTCTATTTAAATGATATTTCAATTCATTACCAACAATTAAGAAAATTGTTGTGGGCTCGAAAGATAGAGGAGGCGGTATTTTTGAAAATGTTCCGGCCAACCCCACGCAGATCCAAAAGATTCACCTCGGTGGGGTTTTACTTTTTTCCTCCTTTTTATGAGATCGCCCGTGGAGGGAAAGCGCCTTGCGTGCAAGCCGCGAATGGGCTATTCTGCATGGCAGACAGTGTTCTCTCAGGGCACCACTTTCACATTATATAACGGAGGCATAGAATGAATCAAAATCTTGTTTTTCGCCTGGCCCTGTTGGTATTTCTGTTTTGGTCGGTCGCACATCATGGCATCGCGTAGGCCGGGGAGAAGAGAATCCTTAGCGGAGACCCGGTGAAAAGTGCGGTGGTTATCCGCATCAATGACAAAGGCGAATTCGGAATCGCATAAAGTCGTCAATCCTTGGTAAAAGCGCATGAAACGCAGTTTTCTCGAAGGCAATGAAGCCATAGCCCGGGGGGCTATGGCGGCCGGATGTCGGTTTTTTTCCGGCTACCCCATCACCCCGGCCACCTCTATATATCAACAGATGCTGCAACTCCTCCCGGCAACAGGGGGCGTATGTATGCAGGGTGAAGATGAGATCGCCTCGATCGGTTTCTGCCTGGGGGCCTCCATGGCCGGCATGAAAGCCATGACGGCAACCTCAGGACCTGGGATAAGTCTCTACAGTGAACACATTTCTTTTGCCATCGGCGGCGAAATTCCCCTGGTGATCGTTGATGTTCAGCGGCTTGGGCCGTCTACCGGTTCGGCCACCAAAGGGGCGGATGGGGACATTCAATTTCTCCGCTGGGGCAACAGCGGCGGGATGCCGGTCATTGTCCTGGCTCCTGTTGATGTCAAGGATTGCTACCTGCTGACCATGCAGGCCTTTAACCTTGCCGAACGTTATCGCTGTCCGGTCTTTGTTGCATCGAACAAGGAAATCGGTATGACCCGCGAGAGCATCGATCTTCATGCCTTGGCAGGGCCGGAATTGGAAGTGCGCACACCTTGTCCAACCAATCATTCGGGGCGTCCTTTTGCCCCACTTCCCGGTACGAACATTCCGCCTTTCCTGCCGATAGGCGGAGAAAGGCTGTCTCGGCAGACCTCCTCGACCCATGGCGAGGATGGCTATATTACCACCGATCCGGCGGTCATCGAAGCTGGAATTCTCCGAATGCAGGAGAAACTGCAAGGTGCAGTCGGCGATTTTACCTTTTATGAATACGACGGAAATGCCGATGATTCCGCCCTGCTTGTGGTTTACGGGGTGACCGCCAGGGCCGCTAAAACTGCGGTGCGGGAGCTTCGGGCTTTGGGCAGCAAAATAGCCTTGCTTATTTTAAAAACCCTTTACCCGGTTCCGGAGGATTGTATCCGGCAGCACCTTCGCGGCAAAACCAAGGTAATCGTAGTTGAAATGAATCTTGGGCAATATGTCCGTGAGATAGAGAGGCTGGCCGGCGACATCCCGGTGAGTTTTTACGGCCGAATGAATGGGGAATTGATAAGCCCAAAAAACATTGTTGAGAAGGTGCGATCATGACCAGTTTGCTAAACCGGGATCGACCCCCGGTATTTTGCCCAGGCTGTGGCCATGAAGCGGTGGTTCGCGGCCTTGACCAGGCCCTGCAGACCCTTAAGCTCCCCGGAAACCAAGTGGCAATTGTTAGCGATATCGGTTGCTCAGGGCTCTTTGATACCTTTTTCAACACCCACGCCTTTCATGGGCTGCACGGCCGAGCTCTGACCTATGCAACCGGCATTAAAATGGCTAGACCGGACCTCAAGGTGATTGTCGTTATGGGTGATGGCGGCTTGGGAATCGGTGGTGCCCATGTTCTCAGCAGCTGTCGACGCAATCTCGATATCACCCTGTTGATACTCAACAATTTTAACTACGGCATGACCGGTGGCCAGTGTTCGGCCACTACCCCGACAACCGGGCTGACTGCCTCCGGTTTCCTCAGTGAACTTGAGGCATCACTTGATATATGTCGGGTTGCAGTTGCTGCCGGTGCTCCGTATGTTCACCGGACAATAGCCACCGGCCGCAAGCTGGCAGAAGATCTCGCCCTGGCCATCCGCTACCCCGGTTTTTCTTTGATGGATATCTGGGGGCTGTGCCCGGGGCGATATACCAAAAAAAACCGCATAACCCTGGCGCAAATGGAAGAGGATATCAAGGAAAGTTGCGCCATCAGCGGACCGGTTGCCGGCAATGAACGTGAGGAGTATGCCGCCCATTATCACCGGCTGGCAAGCAATGCTCCAGCCGCTTCGAAGCCATTAAATGTGGCGGCGATCTGTGAGGCCCCGATCCACAAGCGTTGTGATGTTTTGCTTCTAGGCTCGGCGGGGCAGTATATAAATACCGTCGGCGAAATCCTTTGCCTGGCCGGGATGAGTGGCGGCCTGCATGTCAGTCAGAAGAATGATTATCCGATTACCGTTCTCCGCGGCCATTCCGTTGCCGAGGTGGTACTTGACCGCCGGACGATAGAGTATACCGGGATTGGCACCCCTGCCGTCGTGGTGTGCGTCGCGGCCGAGGGCGTGGCCAGGAGGAAAAAGGTGTTTGGCACACTTTCGGAGGAGGCGGTGGTCGTCAAAGACAGCAAAATCGAACTGCCGGAGACTCGGGCAAAGGTCAGAAACATAGATTTTGCCGACCTGAAGATACGGTCATCGGAGCAGGCCCTGGCTGCTTTGGCCATTTTGGTCCAGGAAGGGGCACTGCTCACCCGTGAAATGCTTGTTGCCGGCTTAGGCCACCGCTATAAGGGAAAGATGCTCGACGAGGCACTGGCGGTGGTTGCCCGCATCTGTGACCGGTAAATTACTCCTTGCCCCAGAGAGCTGCAGCGGTGTAGGGCGAGCCGGGACTTGCGAAAAATGAACCGTCGACATAACGATATCCGGCTTCCAGGGCATTGATGGCCATAATGTCGGAGGGGTCGAGGGAAAGATCGGCTGCGGCAAAGTTTTCCCGCAAGCGACCAGGATTGACTGATTTTGGAATGACCACAGTTCCTCTTGCCAGGGCCCAGGCTATGAGAACCTGCCCAGGGCTGTAACCTTTCCTGCCGGCGATTTCAATGACCGTCGCATGGCCCAGAAGGGAAGGTTCATCGGCCTTTTTCATGCCTGCCGGTCGATCTCCTGACCCGAGGGGCGAATAGGCGGTGAGAAGGGTTCCGCTCTCTCGGCAATACTCAAGCATTTCAATCTGTTGTAGGTACGGATGCAGCTCTATTTGATTCATCAAAGGTTGAATGCTTGCCTGCCTCTTCAGATCCTGGAGACGGCCAAGGTTGAAATTGCATACTCCGATATATCGGCATAAACCCTTTTCAACCAGCGTTTCCATGGCTTGCCAGGTCTCGCCGATCGGGATGGCCGCAGGGGCGATAAACTCTTCAGGGCACCTCGGAAACATCACATTCGCTTGAAAATGCACCGGCCAGTGGATGAGAAAAAGATCGAGATAGTCGAGCTGCAGTTCCCTCAGGGTTTTTTCAAGAGCCGGCCGCACATGTTTTTTAGCATGGGCATTGTTCCACAGTTTCGAGGTGATCCACAGCTCCTCCCTTTTCAACTGGCCTGACTGCAGAGCGTTGCTCAGAGCCGTTCCAACCTCCTGTTCATTCATATAGATGGGGGCGCAATCAATATGCCGGTAGCCGATCGTTATAGCTTCGCTGACCGCAGCAGCGACTTCCCCTTTGTTCGATTTCCAGGTTCCGAGACCGAGTGCGGGAAGGGTGTGGTTTTCTGCAACGGACAAGTATTTCATGATTCCTCCAAGTGTGAAAGTGATGGGAAAATATGTCAGAATATGATGTTAACTCAAGATGATGATAGCTGCTTCATGCAAAATGACAATGGAATTATTGAAGATCATCGAGAAAATCTGAGAAACATCGCCTCTGGTTTCCAGCAAATGGTTGCTTACCCTGGTGCAGGCAAAATAAAGAAGATGTCTGTTCGGTGTTGTGCACCTCAGCCAGACCTGTATCTTCGATTGCTGATCTGCTTGGGATGTGCTTCAAACTAAAAACACCTTTGGTTCTTACAACGAGAAAGTAACTGGAGGTTGGAAACCGGGTTGGAAGGCCTGTGGTGGAAACAGAAAAACGGCTAGCTAGATGGTATCTAACGAGCCGTTTCTATCAATGGCGTCCCCAACCGGATTTGAACCGGTGTTGTCGGCGTGAAAGGCCGATGTCCTGGACCTGACTAGACGATGGGGACATTTCTTTATGCTGGTGGGTCGTGCGCGACTTGAACGCGCGACTCTCTGATTAAAAGTCAGATACTCTACCGACTGAGTTAACGACCCGTAGAGGAAGTCTTTATACAAGCTCGTCAAAAGACTGTCAACAGGTTTCTTTTCGCACAGTATTAATTATTATAGAAGGGAAAACTCCGAAGGTCAATGGTGCTACAAATCTATCAGGAGCAACGCAACATGATGGCGAGCGATAAAAGGGTTGAGCACACATCCAATGAATGCTATATGAAGTGGATTAACCATATCTTTCTCCTCACCCCGATTAACGGCATAAGTCACTTATCAAAAAATCTTAGAAAAACCGTGCAAATATTTTCTGTGAGTAACAAATTCTGTGAGTAACTAAGTGGGTTAGGAGAAGGATCGGTGTAACTCCGAAAAGCATGTTTTGTCATCTATCTTCAGGGCTAGGAACATGCGTCGTTGATAATCAAAGAGGAAAGATTTTATGAGTTTTTTGAAGGGTACAGCGAGTTTTGTGAGATTTTCAGTCG
>JAABQY010000216.1 GCA_011391225.1 Desulfobulbaceae bacterium
GGACTTCAAGTTTGCCTGAACATTTCTTGCACTTCATGTGGCGTCACTGGAGTAGCTGTTGACGGGTGAAAATCGCTTCGAGTGTGTATCCCGCTTTGGCCAGAGCCTCGGTACCGCCCTCTTGTCGGTCGACAATTGTGGCAACCAAACCAACTTTAAAGCCGGCCGCTTCGACTCTCTCAATGACTTTTAAGAGGGTGCCGCCGGTCGTCACGACATCTTCGAGCAGAGCAACCGTGCACCCTGTTGGCATATTTTTCAGTCCTTCTATATAGTTGCCTGTTCCGTGTCCTTTTGCTTCCTTGCGGACGATGAAAGCGGGGATCGGCTGTTCGGCCAGGTAACTGGCAATGGACACGGCAGTGACCAATGGGTCTGCCCCAAGGGTCATGCCACCGACGGCATGAATCGGGGTGGGTGATTTTTGCAACAGTTCAAAGAGCAGTTTTCCGCAAAGATAAGCCCCTTCGGCGGCGAGGGTCGTCTGTTTGCCGTCGATATAGAAGTCGGAGGTCTTTCCTGATGTAAGGGTGAAGGTGCCCTGGCGGTAGGATTTTTCAAGAAGTATTTCCTTCAATCGTTGTCTTTCATTCATGGCAGTATGTGAGAGTGTTCAAGGGAAAGGCAGTGGAATTGATTGTCTTGGCCGAATTGCAGCCGATACTACCGTTTTTTTCGACAGGTTGAAAGAAAAAACTGGCAAAGGCGGGAAAAGCGGTGTTAGGGTATTCGATCATTGAAGAGTCTCGATCCGCTGTTGTCTCGGAACGATTCTTGCTTAAATTTTCTTGTCTTCATAGTGTGAACTCGATCAAGGGCCTTGGTATCCCGGTCAAATAACTTTGGTGTATTGAACAGAACTTTCTCATGAGGGGTGTATTATGTGTGGTATTGTAGGTTATTGCGGGCCGCGGCGGGTTGTCCCGGTCATCCTTGAGGGTTTGCGTCGGCTGGAATATCGCGGCTATGATTCGGCGGGTATTGTCTATCTGCAGGATGGCAAACTGATCAAGCATCGGTCGGAAGGGAAATTATCGCGGCTTGAGGCCATTATCGACGAGGCGATTATTGCCCCGGCCCATATCGGCCTCGGCCATACCCGCTGGGCGACCCATGGCGCACCGACCACCGCCAATGCGCATCCGCACAGCGATTGCACCGGCAATTTGGTGGTGATCCATAACGGCATTATCGAAAACTACCATTCTCTGCGGGAAGAATTGAAAGCCAAAGGCCACATTTTTACCTCCCAGACCGATACCGAGGTCCTCGCCCATCTCATCGAGGACTACCTGAAAGATGATCTGGTCGCTGCCATAAAAATGGCCATTGCCAGGGTCGAAGGATCATACGCCATCGGGGTATTGTGGAGTGGTATGCCTGACGCCCTTGTAGCTGTTCGCAATCAAAGCCCTCTGGTGCTCGGGGTCAGCGAAAAGGAGGGTACTTTTCTGGCTTCCGACATTCCCGCCCTCCTGCCTTATACCAACCAGGTTGTCTTCATGGATGACATGGAGTTGGCCATCTTAAGAGCCGACGGCCATCAGATTTTTTCTCTCGTCACCGGATTGCCCGTAGAAAAAGCGACAACGACCATCGACTGGAACCCGGCTATGGCCGAAAAGTCCGGATTTAAACATTTTATGTTGAAAGAGATCTTCGAGGAGCCACAGGCGATCACCAATACCGTCAGCGGACGGATTAATCCGGAAACAGGTGAGGTGGTTCTGCCGGAAATAAACCTGACTGCAACCGATCTTTCTGATATTGATCGAATTTTTCTGGTGGCCTGCGGGACTTCATGGCATGCGGCGCTGGTTGCCAAATACTGGATAGAAAAATACGCCAATATCCCGGTTGAGGTGGATATCGCCTCGGAATTCAGGTACCGACATCTGCTGATCAACAAGCGGGTGCTGACCATCTCTATCTCGCAGTCAGGAGAAACCGCCGATACATTGGCGGGAATTCGCATTGCCAAGGAGATGGGATCGAAAATCATCACCATCTGCAACGTCGTTGGTTCGACCATGACCCGTGAGGCACATGGCACGGTCTACACCCATGCCGGCCCGGAGATCGGGGTGGCTTCGACCAAGGCTTTTGTCTCGCAGCTGGCGGCTCTTTTTCTCTTTACCCTCTACCTTGCCCAGAAAAAGCAGACTATCAGTCAGGAACTCGGGCTGGAACTCGGCCTGGAATTGATCGGCATCGCCGGCGTGGTGGCACGAGAATTACCTCGCATCCAGAAAGAAGTAGAACACCTCATTGAGAGGTATTATGACAGCCGTGATTTTCTCTTTGTCGGACGCAGTCTCAATTACCCTATCGCCCTAGAGGGAGCTTTAAAACTCAAGGAAATATCCTATATTCATGCTGAGGGTTACGCCTCCGGGGAACTCAAACATGGCCCCATTGCCCTGATCGACAAAGATATGCCGGTGCTTGCTTTGGTGCCTCAAGACGAGGTGTACCAGAAGTCAATTTCCAATGTCGAGGAAATCAAGGCCCGTCAGGGCCGTATAATTCTTATCGGTACTGAAGGGGACAGTCATCTGCGGACCATCACCGACGATGTGATTTATCTTCCCAAGGTACATTCCGCCATGAATCCGATCCTTTATACCATTCCTGCCCAGTTGCTGGCCTATGAGATCGCAACGAAACGCGGTTGCGATGTCGATCAACCCAGAAATTTGGCGAAGAGTGTGACTGTCGAATAGATAGAATTTTGGCGAAGATTACAAGCCGGGCAGGTTTATCTCCGCCCGGCTTGCAGCTATAAGGGAAAAGCGCTGGGGTTAAATGTGGTCGATTGCCCTGCCAACCGAATTCTCGGCGACCTCCGGGATCAGTATAACCTCACGCCGATGTTCATCTTCAATATAGACCAGGACGTCCTGTCTGGTAATTTCCATGGCGAAGACGGTGCCGCCGCCAAGACTTTTGTCCTTCCAGCGCTCGAGGAACCAGGTAGCCTCCTCACGACTGACGGTCCAACTTAAGCCTTTAGGATTACCGGTGACCGAGCCTCGGAAAGCGGTTGTTTTGTCGAAGGGGAAGGGCTTGCCTTCTTCGTACAGGCGGGCGGGATGACACTGGGCCAGGAGGGATTTCCATTCGTTATGGTCGCCGACCGTGGCAAAAGGTGTATTTTTCCGGTAGTAGAGCAGCAACACGGTCTTTTCCAGGCAGCCGGCATGTCTGAATTTTTCTAAATTATTTTGCAGAAACTGCAGATGATCGAGAGGGTTGAGGCCCTGCATGGCCTCCAGAGGATTATTCTTGGCCTCCAAATGTTCAAGTATCACCTTGATTTTCTGGTCTTGATTGGCCTTGTGCCGCTCCTGCATTTTGGTGTTGGCAAAAGTTCCGGTAAAATCGTCGGGTGGGTAAAGAAAACGGATATTGTCTAATTTCCATTGCATGTTTTTGTCTCTTTTGTAGAGGATCATCGGCGTCTCTCTTGAAATGGATTGGTAACTTAGGCCAGGGAAAGCCAGTGATTGGCAACATCGAGCATTCGGTTGGCAAAACCCCACTCGTTGTCAAACCAGCAAAGCATTTTGATCAATCGTCCGCCGCAGACTCTTGTCTGGGTGCCATCGACAATCACTGACCTTGAATCGGTATTAAAATCGACGGAGGCATGCGGTTCCTCGGTATAGCCGAGAAGTCCGCGCAGCCCGCCGCAGGATTCCTTGGCCATGACGGCGTTGATTTCGGCAACACTGGTATCCTTTTGCAGGTTGATGGAAAGGTCCATGATTGAAACGTTGATGGTCGGAACACGTACATGGAGACACGCAAAACGCCCGGCCAGATGCGGCATTAACCTGTTAATTCCTTTAGCTAAACTGGTATTAACTGGAATGATCGAATGCAAGGCACTGCGGGTAAGACGGAGATTGGTATGATGGTAACTGTCAATCACCGGTTGATCGTTCATCGCCGAATGTATGGTGGTGGTGACCCCGTTTATAATGCCGAATTTCCGGTGCAGGATGTCAAGCACCGGGACAATGCAATTGGTTGTACACGAGGCATTAGAAACAATGCGGTGGGTGCTTTGCAACATGGCATGGTTGTATCCGTAAACGATAGTCGCGTCGATCTGCGGGATGGCCGGGTGCGACAGGAGCAAGCGTCTGGCGCCTGAGGCGAGATGCAACTCGGCGGGTGCTCTGTCGGAAAAAGACCCTGAGCACTCAAAGAGCAGATCGATACCCAGATCTTGCCAGGGCAGTTTTGCCGGCTCCGGTTCATTGATAATCCGGATTGGGTCGTTGCCAATGTACAGGTAGTCGCCGTCAAAACGTAAGGGATAGGGGAAACGACCATGAGTGGTATCGTAGCGGGTAAGATAAGTAAGGGTTTCAATATCGGCCAATTCATTGATGGCAACGATTTTAAATTTTGATCTAAATGGGGTTGAATAGATGGCCCGCAGGACGCTCTGGCCTATCCGTCCGTATCCATTGATGGCAACTTGATAAGTCATCCTTCTCCGACCGCTCCTTCTACAAATCTTGACGACACATGGTTGCTGTGAACTCCTCATCGGAGGCTCCCTTGAGGGAGTTGACTCACCTTCACCTGTCCTTCTTGGCGCAAAGCAAGGACTACATCAATACCTCGGTTTAAAAGAGATAACAACC
>JAABQY010000217.1 GCA_011391225.1 Desulfobulbaceae bacterium
GAATGCTTATCTCATAAAGCGTCTCGATATGATCCGAGACAAAGCTTATCGGTACCATGAGAATATTCTTGCAGCCCTCAATGGCCAATTGTTCAAGCATCTCCGGAGTTGAGGGAGAGAGCCATTCGACTGGACCGCTCCTGCTTTGGTAACAGATTCGGCCCTGTATGCCGGTGATTTTCTCGACAGCCTGGATGGTCTCCTGGAGATGATCGACATAAGGATCGCCTTCTTCAATGAATGACACAGGCAGACTGTGGGCGCTGTATACCAGTGTCACCTCCGTTGAAGGGAATGTCCGCATGCCGTCGGCGATGTTTCCTGCCAGCGCCTTGATATAGGAGGGCTGGGTTGGCCAGGATGTGATAATTTTTAAGGGAAGCCCGGGAGCCAAGCGGTTCAGACAACTCCGAAGATGGGATACCGAGGAGCCGGTGGTAGCTTTTGAAAAATGGGGATAAAGGGTAAGGACAATTATTTGCTCAACCCCTTGCCGAAGCAGGGCCGCCAGGGCTTGGTCGGCTAAAGGTGGCCAATAACGCATGGCCACAGCCACCGCATAATTGCCGTCGTCAAGCAAGGACGCCTCCAGGGCTTTTGCCTGGAGGCACGTGATGGTCTTAAGTGGTGATCCGCCACCGATTTTTGCGTAATTGGCCCGACTTTTTGTTGCTCTTCGGCGGGAAATAAGCCAAGCGAGGGGTTTTTGCAAAAAGGCTGGACCCAGGCGGATTATTTCTCGGTCGCAAAAGAGGTTGTAAAGAAATGGCTGGACATCGTCCAAGGTGTCAGGGCCACCCATATTCAGCAGGACAATCCCGGTTTTGCAGTTTTTCACCGCCACACTCCAGTCTTTATCCCGATTTTTTGGGGATAACTCCCTTCAGAAATAAGCTTTGCCGACATTTTGTAACGATCTAAAAAGAGAAACCATTGTACTCAGAAAGAATTGCCTTGGCCAGTTTTCTTGTTGAAACCTTATAAATTTATCATTTCTCCTTGGCTTACAGCGGAAAAGCGCCGGGGACGGCTTGATTCTCAAGGACAGGAGAATATAATAAAGGAAAGCGCCGGTCATTTTCGCTCAGAATAATTGAAGGAATTATCCTTCGTCATGCACTATCTGGTGCGGAAAATGATCGGCAAGGGATTGCATCCTAGGATGCATGAGGCGAACGGTGGCAAGGCCATTGTTTGAATCCGAGATGGAGGAACTCTATGGAACTAAAGATCGAAGCCCGAAATGTTGAATTGCGTAAAAGCTGGCAGACCAAGATCAGTGAGGAACAGGAAAAACTTATTCGTCACTATCCAAATTTTGTCGTCCATTTACGTATCAGCATTGAAGCCACTACCCATTACAAAGAGGGAGGGTTTGAGATCAAACTTGTTGCCACGGTGCCAAATGATACGGTCGTTGTGACGAGGAACGGCGAGTCTGTGCGTACGGTGCTGACTGAATCTTTTGATGTTCTGGCACTCCAACTGAAAGAGATACAGAGGAAAAAGAGGAAGAGCCAAAAAGTGTCAAATAATGTCGAAGGAGCTGATAATGTTGGAATAATCAGGAAGGTTTCCCCGCATGAATCGTATGGTTTTATAATGTCTGCGGACAAAAGAGACATATATTTCCATGAAAACGCCCTGAAAAATGTCAATATTGAAGATCTCGCTGAAGGCGATAGCGTAATTTTCGGCGAAACCCAAGGCGACAAAGGGCCACAAGCCTCATGGGTGAGAGCAGCCGAATAATCCGACAGTCATAATAATAGAAACTGCGAGGGCCTTGAACAGGAATGTTTGAGGCCCTTTTTAATTTCTGCACTTGAGGGGTCGATTACGACAGAGATTGTTCGGTACAAAACGGCCAAAAGCCGCTATAGTTCTGCCTCGATTGGAAACCTCGCGTCTACAATTTTCCGTGGCGCTGCAGTTTCTGAAAAATTTTTCTTTACCAGGGAGCAACGAGCTGTGCAAGAAGAAGTATATCTTATCGATGGCAGTGCCTACATCTATCGTGCCTATCACGCGATTGCCCCGCTTTCCAATAGCAAGGGAATGCCCACCCATGCTGTGCTGGGTTTTATTAATATGGTGAAACGGCTGATCAGAGAAAAAAAGCCGGCATTTTTGGCCGTTGCTTTCGACAGCCGTGGACCGGTGTTTCGTCACCAACTCTATGAAGCGTATAAAGCGAACCGGCCGCCAATGCCTGAAGACCTGCGTCCTCAGATACCCTTCATAAAAAAATTTGTAACCGCTTCGAATATCCTGAGCCTCGAAGAGCCTGGGGTTGAAGCCGATGACCTCATAGCCTCTGCGGTAAAAATGTTTGCTGGGCTCGGCCACAAAGTTGTCATTGTTTCCGGTGACAAGGATCTTCTGCAGCTGGTAAATAATGACGTGGTCATGTGGGATCCGATGAAAGACCGGATCATGGACAGGGAGGCAATCCGCCAGAAATATGCGGTTTATCCTGAGCAGCTTTTGGATCTCTTTGCGCTTATCGGTGACAGCTCCGATAATGTCCCCGGTGTCCCGGGGGTGGGTCCAAAGACCGCTGAAAAACTCATCAATGCCTACGGTTCTCTGGATGGCCTTTATGAACATGTAGACGAACTCAAACAATCACGGGTAAAGGAACAGCTCATTGAAAACAAAGCCCTGGCATATCTTGCCCGCCAGTTGATCAGGTTGAAGCCTGATGTGGCAATCCCCGAGAAAATGTCGAAGTACGCACTCACCAGTTCCAACAATGAGGAATTGGCGGAAATCTATACAGAGCTTGAATTTCTCAGCCTGCTCAAGGGAATTGACACTGCCATCCCGGTACCAACTGACGGTTTCATAATGGTTCGTAGCCGCGAACAGCTGGCGGCAATGGTGAGTGACCTCAGCGGTGTTGAAATCCTTGCCGTTGATACTGAAACCACTTCCGTCATCGCCAGAAATGCCCAACTGGTGGGAATCTCTCTTTGTTCCACCCTCGATCGGGCGTGGTACATACCGCTTGGCCATGTTGATGGACAAGGAAATCCCGCCCCGGGGCAGCTCCCAGCCAACGAGGTCAAGGCGGCTGTAAAGCCCTTTCTCGTTTCTTCGCGCATATTGAAAATTGGCCACAATCTGAAATACGACATCACCATTTTCAAACAACTGTGGGGAATAGATTTCGGAGGTGAGCTGGCCGATACCCTCATTGCCGCCTATCTTACAGAAAGCGGAGGCCGGTCGCTGAAGCTTGATGACCTCTGTCAGGCACGTGGCCTGCGCTTGACTACATTTGCCGAGGTCACCGACAACGACAAGAGGGATGGCTGCTTTGCCTATGTCGAGGTTGAAAAGGCCGGTATTTATAGCTGCGAAGATGTCTATGGCGCTCTTTTTCTGTGGCAGGAATTTGCTCCTTTGCTCGACGAAAAGGGCTTAGGCGATCTCTTTCGACGAGTTGAAATGCCGATAGTCACTATTCTGGCGGAGATGGAGTTGGCGGGAATTTGCATCGATCCAGCTGTTCTTGCCGTTTTGTCGGAGGAATTTACGAAAAAACTCTCCATTCTCGAGGCGCAAATATATGCGCTTGTCGGGCATCCGTTCAATATCAATTCGCCCAAGCAGTTGGGACAGGTACTTTTTGAGGAACAGGGGCTCACCCATGGGAAAAAGACCAAAACCGGTTTTTCAACCGATGTCGGGGTGCTCGAAAAACTTGCCCGGAAACATGAATTGCCGGCACTGGTTCTGCAATTCCGTTCCATTGCAAAGCTCCTGTCTACCTATGTCGACAAGCTCAGTTTGCTGCAGGATCCAGGAACGGGCCGTATCCATACATCCTTTAATCAGGCGGTAACAGCAACCGGGAGACTATCAAGCAGCGAACCCAATCTGCAAAATATCCCTATCCGTACCGAGGAGGGCGGTCGAATTCGTGCAGCCTTTGTTCCGGGACCGGGTTTGGTGTTTCTATCGGCCGATTATTCACAGATCGATTTGCGCGTTCTTGCCCATTATTCAAAAGACAAGGCATTGATCGGCGCCTTCAGGGCCGGTGAGGATGTGCACGCGCGGACAGCTGCAGAGATCTTTGGCGTTTCGCAACTCCTGGTTACTTCGGAGATGCGCCGGGTGGCCAAATCGATAAATTTTGGCATTGTCTATGGCATGAGCAGTTTTGGCCTGTCCAATCAGCTCGATATCGGCAGAAAGGAAGCGCAACGGTTTATCGACAGATACTTTGCTCTGTATACCGGCGTGCAGCGTTTCATGGAGGAGATCGTACAGCAGGCGCAGGCCAGCGGCTATGTCACCACCCTCCTTGGTCGCAGGCGCAATGTCCCTGACATTAATGCAAAGAATAAGTCTCAAAGAGAATTTGCCGAGCGCATGGCTCTTAACACTCCAATCCAGGGCACCGCAGCCGATATTATTAAACTGGCGATGATAGAGTGTCGACGGGCCCTTCATTTGGCGGGGCTATCGGCGAGAATGTTGCTGCAAATCCATGATGAACTGGTTTTCGAGTTTCCTGAAGCGGAGCTTGAGGCCACCCTACCGGCCGTCAAGGGGGCGATGGAAACCGCTTTGGTGCTGGATGTACCTCTGGTTGTGAATTT
>JAABQY010000218.1 GCA_011391225.1 Desulfobulbaceae bacterium
AAATCGGGAAGTGGTTTTCAATCTCGTCGACCTGTCTTGAATTTCACAAGTGAAACTCCAGCTACCAGCTTGTTGATCCGCTGGAAGGATGAAATCGTAACTGGCAGTGAGTGTGGCAATCGACATCTTCTGGTTGGATTGTATGATTTGCCCTGTGGGACCATTGATTGTTATCAACCCGGAGATTAAAGGTAGACGCCAGTCTCCAACACCAACGCACTCGAAATGGACGCTCTTGCCGAGTATTGCTTCGACGGGATTTGTCGACATTTTGATGGATCTCGCTGCTGCAAAGCAACTGCTTCCCATCAAAAGGAATAAAACCACCGTAATTGCATATTTTTTCATCATTTGTTCTTCCCGACAATGGTTTAGGGCAAAGCCAATTTTCCTGCTGTGCCAATGGTTCTGCCAAATTTTGCTATCGGGTGAAACCAAGCAAGAAAAGTGCCACACTGTTACACTTCAGTGTTCGTTCAATTTCTGCCGTTCGATAATCATCAGCCTTTCTGGGCACATACATACCTATCATTATCGGGGACCCATACTGCCTTTCCACGGCGGGAAACACCATTTCTTGCACTAAGAATAGCCAAATGCACGTAATTTGCGCACGTCACTGCTGCGTAATCACTTGATGAACATCAAGGCACTTATTCAATTCAAGCCTCGTTCAGAACAAGACCAGCCAGCCCATTGCTATGAAATTCCCGGTAAATGTGGGAATTTTACCGTATCAATTCTTTCCCCGCTTGACATCCATAGCAATACACAGTATTTTTCTTCTCTTTTGAATTTCATTTCATCGGTCTTCCTCCATATCTTCCAGTCGATGATCTGTTGTCTTGTTTGTATGTTAACTAAAAAGTCGCCACCTTTTGGCTAGTTGGCTCTGGTGACATTGTATTTTTCTAAAACACTATGTTCGAGAATTTATCCGACAGGCTTGAGGGCGTTTTCAAAAAGCTCCGGGGCCATGGCAAACTTTCTGAAGATAATATCGGCGAGGCCCTGCACGAGGTGCGCGGCGCTCTTCTGGAGGCCGATGTCAACTTCAAAGTGGCCAAGGACTTTGTCGCCAACGTAACTGCCAAAGCCATAGGTCGGGAAGTCTCAAAAAGTCTCTCGCCTGGTCAGCAAGTCATCAAGATCGTCCATGAGGAACTGGTCGAACTCCTTGGTGGCACGGCACAACAGATCAAACTTGATGGTCGGCAGCCGGTTGTTATAATGATGGCCGGCCTACAAGGATCGGGAAAAACAACTACTGCCGGAAAACTCGCTAAACTTCTACGGGGAAAAGGCCGCAAGCCTTACCTGGTTCCTGCCGATATCTACCGTCCGGCGGCCATTGAACAGCTCCAGATACTTGGTTCGCGTATTGATGTCCCGGTTCACCCATCGACCTCTGACACAAAACCTGTCGATATCTGCCTGCAGGCACTGAACGAAGCGGCACTCCGCGACTACGACACCCTCATCATCGATACCGCAGGTCGTCTGCATGTCGACGAAACATTGATGAACGAGTTGAAAGAGATTCGGGCGGCAGTGCAGGTCTCTGAGATCCTCTTCGTAGCCGACGCCATGACCGGCCAGGATGCCGTGACTGTTGCCGACAAATTTAACACCGATCTTGAGCTCACCGGGGTTATTTTAACGAAGATGGAGGGTGATGCCCGAGGCGGTGCCGCCCTGTCCATCAAGACCATTACCGGTAAACCGATTAAATTTGTCGGTATCGGCGAAGGGCTCGACGATCTGGAGATCTTTCACCCCGAACGAGTTGCTTCACGCATCCTCGGAATGGGCGACATACTGACGCTGATCGAAAAAGCCGAAGCAGTCGTCGACAAAGAAGAAGCCAATAAAATAGCAAAAAAGCTCCAAAGGAACCAATTCACTCTGGAAGACTTTCTTGAACAGATCCAGCAGATCAAAAAAATGGGTTCTCTGGACAAGATTCTTGATATGGTTCCCGGTATCAATAAACTGCGGCAGTTAAAAGATGTCCCCAAACCGGATGAAAAAGAGCTGGTGAAAACCGAAGCCATCATTCGTTCGATGACTGCCCAGGAAAGAAAAAATCATCAGATCATCAATACCAGCAGGAGGATGCGCATAGCCGCAGGCTCCGGAACGGCTCTTGGTGATGTCAACAGAGTGCTGAAAAGCTATTCGGAAATGCTGAAAATGATGAAGAAAATCAGTGGCAAGCCTGGGGCTCTCTCCGGGATTAAACGAAGAAAACTGCCGAAAGGCATGAAAAAAAGATAAGGTCTCGACCAAAATAACGGTCGAAATCATCATGAGCAACAACCAATACCAATTTTAACCGGAGGACTTACCGGAATGGCAGTACGTATTCGATTGACCCGACTCGGCAGAAAGAAAAAACCATTTTATCGTATCATCGTTGCCAACAGCGAAAACAAGCGTGACGGCAAATTCCTTGACGTGGTGGGCACCTATGATCCATGCAAGGAACCAGCTGCAATCACTTTTGACAATGCCAAGTTGCAAGACTGGCTGGGCAAAGGGGCACTTCCAACCACCACAGTGAAGAGCTTGATGAAGAAAATCGCAACACCTGCAGCCTAATGATGGAAGAACTTATTGCTGTTATCGCCAAATCTCTTGTCGATCAACCGGATGCGGTAAAAGTTGCGAGCAAGGTTGATGACGATACCGTCACTATCGAACTGGGAGTTGCCCCGGAAGATTTGGGAAAAGTTATCGGCAAGCAAGGGCGCACCGCAAGGGCTCTGCGTTCTCTCCTTAACGCTGCGGCGGCTAAGGTTGACCAACGATGCAGACTGGAAATTATTGAATAAGCGATTGTCAGCATGACCCTCGATTATGTTTTTCCAGTTGACGAGTATCTGCTTCTTGGAAAAATCGCCAAGGCACACGGTCTGCATGGAGAGTTAAAGATCTTTCTTTATTCCGGGCAACCAGAGAATATTGCCGAATACGATGAGCTACTTCTCGTCGACAGAAACGGTGTCATTTCTGTTCCACTGGCAATCTTGAAAAGCCGGGTCCAAGGCAAGGCCGTAATCATACAGTTGGCATCTATCGCCAACCGCACTCAGGCCGAAAAGGTTGAAGATTACGGTGTTCTTCTGGCAAGAAAAAATTTGGCGGCGATTGGCGACAACGAATACTACTGGCATCAATATCAAGACAAATTGGTTGTCGACCTTGAAGGGAATATCGTTGGCCGGGTAGATCATCTTTTTAGCAATAGTGCCCAGGATATCCTGGTGATTAAAGCGGGGAAGGAAGAAATTCTTATTCCGGTTACCAAGGACATTCTTGTTGGCGAAGCTGATGGAACACTCATCGTCGATCCTCCTCCGGGTTTAATTGAAATCAATAGCAACTCAGATAATTGAAAATACGCTGCGCCCCGGATGATTTTTGACATAGTAACCATTTTCCCCGATCTCTTCGATTCCCCTCTTAACGAGGGAATTCTTCGAAGAGCCCGGCTAAAAGGACAAATAAGCACCAACATTGTCAATGTCAGGGATTTTGCCGATGATCCCCAGACAATGACCGACGATAGACCCTTCGGGGGCGGCGAGGGCATGGTAATGAAACCCGAACCCCTGGCGCGAGCGGTAGAGAGCCGATGTAATGCCGATCTTCCCGGCACCAGGGTCATTCTCCTTACCCCGCAAGGTCGACAATACGATCAGGCAGTTGCTTTGGAATTGGCGAAAGAGGCCCATCTTGTGCTGGTCTGCGGCCGTTATGAAGGTGTGGACGAAAGGTTTCGCGCCGGATATATTGACGATGAAATCTCCATAGGTGATTTCATCTTAACCGGCGGCGAACTTGCAGCGATGGTGATTATTGACTCGGTTACCAGGCTTATTCCGGGGGTACTGGGATGCAGCGATTCTGCCGACAAGGATACTTTTAGCAGACAACTGCTGAAACATCCGCAATATACCAGACCCAGAGTGTTCGATGAACAAGCTGTGCCGGACGAATTGTTGTCCGGCAACCATGAAATGATTGAGGCGTATCGCTTTATCGCTTCAGTGCATAGAACGCTTGAAAGACGGCCGAAATTATTGCAACTGGAAACCTTCAGCGCTAAAGAAATCAAACTGCTGCGCCGGCATGGCCTGTATGAAAAGGTGCGGATGATCCAGGAAATAACCCCGGAAAAATGACATATCAGGGCGAAACAACACTTAATATTGCCCTCATACATCATCCTGTGGTGAACAAAAGAGCGGAAATAATCGGTTCGGCCGTGACCAATCTGGATATTCACGATATCGCCAGAACCGCCAGAACCTATGGAGTCACCGAATATTTTATCGCAACGCCCTATGAAGATCAGCAAAACCTGGTAAAAGAATTGCTGGCCCACTGGGAAACCGGCCATGGCTCTACATATAATCCGGCCAGAAAAGAAGCTCTCAGCATAGTGCGTCTTGTTGCTTCTTTAGAGGCGGCAATTGCCCTGTTGACAGAAAAATACGGCAAACGGCCGATGCTGGTTACAACCAGTGCATTATTGAGGGAAACGACTATAGGGTATAAAGAACTGGCCGAGAGAATTAACAGCAGGGAAC